>CAYMTH010000724.1:0-3147 GCA_964393235.1 uncultured Solibacteraceae bacterium
CTGATCGAACGGAGGCAGTGCTGTTCGATGCATTTGAGACGCTCGCGCGGAACCCTGGTATCGGGCACGAGCGGCGAGACGTTCGGGAAGTTCTTAAGGGACGAGCAGGGCATTCGACCGGGTGACTGGCGGCGAGCGCCGCCTCTCGAGCCCGCCACCCCGCCTCAGCGACGGTGCGGGCGAAGTCGTCGGTCAGGACGCTCTCGGCGCACCAGCTCGAGGGATTCGGGCGGTGCCGGTTTCTCCGATGGCGGCATCTAGCTCACCGCCGCGGTGACGATCTCCTGGGCCTGGGCGACGATCGCTTTCAGGTGATCTTCGCCTTGGAAGCTCTCGGCGTAGATCTTGTAGATGTTCTCCGTGCCCGAGGGACGGGCCGCGAACCAGCCGTTCGCCGTGTTCACCTTCACCCCGCCGATCGCCGCGTTGTTGTGCGGGGCGTGCGTCAGAATGCTCGTGATCGCGTCCCCCGCGAGCGTCGAGGCGGTGACGCCTTCCGCGTTCAACTTCGACAGTTTCGCCTTCTGCTCCGGAGTTGTTGGCACGTCGATTCTCGTGTAGACCGGGGCGCCGTGCTTCTCGGTCAGGCTCTGATAATGCTCGCCCGGGTCGCGGCCGGTGACCGCGGTGATTTCGGCCGCGAGGAGGTCCAGGAGCAGCCCGTCCTTGTCCGTCGTCCAGACCTGGCCGTTGCGCTCGAGGAAGCTCGCACCCGCACTTTCTTCGCCGCCGAACACCAGGCTGCCGTCGCTGAGGCCGCCGGCAAACCACTTGAAGCCCACGGGCACCTCGGCGAGCGGGCGGCCGGAATCGGCCACGACACGGTCGATGAGGCTGCTCGAGACCAGGGTCTTGCCGACGGCGGCGAACCGCGGCCAGTTGGGACGGTGACGGACGAGATAGTTGATCGCCACGGCGAGGTAGTGATTGGGATTCATGAGCCCCGCCGAGGGGACGACGATGCCGTGGCGGTCGGCGTCGGGGTCGGTGGCGAAGGCGACGTCGAAACGGTCCTTGAGCGCGACCAGGCCGGCCATGGCGTAGGGACTCGAGCAGTCCATGCGGATCTGGCCGTCGTGGTCGAGGGTCATGAAGCCGAAGGTTGGGTCGAGCTTGGGGTTGACGTTCTGGATGGTCAGGCCGTATTGGGCGGCGATGGGAGCCCAGTAGGCGAGGGACGCGCCGCCCAACGGGTCGACGCCGAGGTTGAGTTTGGCGTCGCGGATGGCGTCCATGTCGATCACGTCCTTCAGGTCGTCGACGTAGGGGGCGATGTAGTCGTGTTCGTGGATGTAGGTGTTGTAGGCGCTGCGGCGGACGGCGCGGTTGCCGCCGGCGAGGAGTTCATTGGCGCGATTCTGGATCCAGCCGGTGACGTCGGATTCGGCGGGGCCGCCGTTGGGGGGATTGTATTTGAAGCCGCCGTCGGCGGGGGGGTTGTGCGAGGGGCTGATGATGATGCCGTCGGCGCGGTTCAGGGGCTCGGCGCGGTTGTAGCGGATGATGGCGCGGGAGACGACGGGGGTGGGGGTGGCGCCGTTCTCCTTCTGGATATACGTCGCGACGGCGTTGCCGGCGAGCACCTCGATGGCGGTCTGCTGGGCGACGTTGGAGAGGGCATGGGTGTCCATGCCGAGGAAGAGGGGGCCGGCGATGCCGTTGGCGGCGCGGTAGTCGCAGATGGCCTGGGTGATGGCGAGGATGTGGGCTTCGGTGAACGTGGAGTTCGACGTGGTGCCGCGGTGGCCGGAGGTGCCGAAGGCGACGCGGTGGAGGGGATTGGCGGGGTCGGGCTGGTGCTGGTAGTATTCGTCCTCGAGGCGGGTGGGGTCGATGAGGACGTCGGCGGGGGCCGGTTTACCAGCGAGGGGATGAAGAGGCATGCTGTACATTATGAAACGGCGCGCGTTTGTGATGGGCGGATTGGCGGCGATGGGGCGGCCGCGGGTGCGGTTGACGGGGGTGGAGCTGTGGCCGGTGCGGGCGACGGAGCGGACCGCATGGTTGCTGTTGCGGTTGAAAAGTGACGCGGGGGTGGAGGGCGCGGGGGAGGCGTCGGACGCTTTCGGCATTCTGGGCACGACGGCGACGAATGTGGCGGAGATGCGGGTGGAGCTCGACCGGCAGTTTGCGCTGCTGCGAGGGCGGTCGCCGTTCGATGTGGAGTATTTCCGGCAGACGGTGACGCTTGGTTCGCTGCTGGCGCGGACGGTGCATTCGGCGCTGGAACAGGCGATGTGGGATATGGCGGGAAAGGTGCTCGATACGCCGGTTTACGAGCTGCTGGGCGGGAAGGTGCGGGAGCGGCTGCCGGTGTACGCCAATATCAATCGCACGGCGAATCCGCGGACGCCGGCCGGGTTCGCGGCGACGGCGAAGCGGGCCGTGGGGGAGGGGTTCCGGGCGGTGAAGCTGGCGCCGTGGGACAAGTTCGTCGATAGCGAAGCGTTCGTGCAGCAGGGGATCGACTGCCTGTTCGCGGTGCGGGAGGCGGTGGGGCGGGAGGTGAAGATCATGACCGACGTGCACTCCTTTTTCACCGTCGAGCGGGCGGTGGCGGTGGCGAAAAAGCTGGAGCCGGTAGGGCTGGACTGGTATGAAGAACCGGTGGCGCCGGAGAAGCTGGCGGAGACGGTGGCGATCCGGCGGCGGATCCGGCAGGAGATGGCGGGCGGGGAGTTTTTATTTGGCGTGAAGGGGTTTGAGGGGCTGTGCCGGGAGCGGGCGGTGGAGGTGATCATGCCGGACGTGAAGCACTGCGGGGGTGTGCTGGAGATGACGCGGATCGCGGCGATGGCGGAGGCTTATGGGGTGAGCGTGGCGCCGCACAATCCGACGGGGCCGGTGGCGACCGCGGCGAGCGTGCAGCTGTGCGCGGGGATGAAGAATTTCCGGATTCTGGAGCTGCAGTGGGGGGAGGTGGATTGGCGCGGGGCGCTGGTGGAGCCGGCGGAGCGGTTTGTGGACGGATATATCGGCGTGCCGGGGGGGGCGGGGTTCGGCGTGAGGGTTAATTGGGAGTTGGCGCGGGAGAAACGGATGCTTTGAGCTCGGCGGCGGAGCGGACGGTGACGCCGGCGGGTTTGGCCTCGAGGATGATCTGGTAGCCGAAGAGGGTGGGGAAGACCGAGGTGAGGACCTTGAGGA
>CAYMTH010000725.1:0-3147 GCA_964393235.1 uncultured Solibacteraceae bacterium
CCGGACCAGTGGGGCGTCCACGAAGCGCCGGACTGCTCCCTCGGCGCCGTCCGCCTCCGCATCATCGATCTCGCAGGCGGTGCGCAACCCATCTATTCCGAAAACCGCGACACCGTCATCGTCTTCAACGGCGAGATCTATAACCACGACGAACTGCGCGACGAACTGCGGGCCCGCGGCCGCCATTTCCACTCCCGCTCCGACACCGAGGTCGTCCTCCAGGGCTTCCTCGAATGGGACGTCCAGGTCTTCGAAAAGCTCCGCGGCATGTTCGGCGTCGCCCTCTGGACCGAGTCGAAAAAGCGTCTCGTCCTCGCCCGCGACCGCGTCGGCATCAAGCCGCTCTACCTCTTCCGCGCCGGCGCCGACCTCTACTTCGGCTCTGAGCTAAAGGCCATCCTCGGTCACCCCGAAATCCCGCGCCGATTCAGCCGCGAAGGCCTCAACGCCTTCCTCTCGCTGAACTACATCCCTGCGCCCTACACCATGGTCGACGGCATCACCAAGCTCGCCCCCGGCCACTGGCTCGAATGGATCGACGGCCGCGAACGCTCCGCCCCCTACTGGCAGCTCCGCTTTGAGCCCCAAACGGATTTCAACCTCGAAGCCGCGAAAGAGGAACTCGACCACCTCCTCCGCGCCGCCGTCAAAGAGCACCTCATCTCCGACGTGCCCCTCGGCATCTGGGCCTCCGGCGGCGTCGATTCCACCGCCGTCCTCCACTACGCCTCCCAGGTCGCCGGCCGGCAGTTGAAGACCTTCTCCGTCTCCTTCCAGGGCCGCAAATTCGACGAGAGCCCCTGGTTCCGCGAGGTCGCCCAGAAATACCAGACCGACCACCACGAGTTCGATCTCAACCCCTCGCACGACCTCGCCGACACCGTCCGCCAGCTCCCCATCTACTCCGACGAACCCTCCGCCGACGCCGGCGCCCTGCCCGTCTGGTACCTCTCGAAGATGACCCGCCGGCACGTCACCGTCGCCCTCTCCGGCGAAGGCGCCGACGAACTCTTCGGCGGCTACTACACCTACCTCGCCGACAAATACGCCGGCTGGATGCGCCGCGTCCCTCGCCCGCTGCGCCAGCTCGGTCTCGGCGTCGCCAACCTCCTGCCCGTCTCCGACGACAAGATCAGCTTCGAGTACAAAGCCAAGCGCTTCCTCACCGGCTCGCTGCTCCCGCCCCAGGACGCCCACCTCTATTGGAACGGCACCTTCACCCCCGCCGAGCGCGCCCGCCTCGTCCAGCCCGCCTGGCACGCCCCGCTCCACACCCCGCCGCCCTACACCTCGTTCCTCGAACTCGACCAGCACTGGTACCTCACCGACGACATCCTCTACAAGTGCGACCGCATGAGCATGGCCCACTCGCTCGAAGTCCGCCCGCCCATGCTCGACCACCGCCTCGTCGAGTTCGCCGCCCGCCTCCCCGAATCGGCCAAGGTCAACGGCGGCAAATTGAAGTTTCTTTTGAAGGACCTCCTCCGCGGCAAAGTGCCGGACTCCGTGCTCGACCGCAAGAAGGAAGGCTTCGACATCCCCGCCCACGACTGGTTCCGCACGGCCTTGAAGCCGCTTCTGCACGACACGCTCACCCCGCAGGTCATCCGCGAATCCGGCCTCTTTCAGCCCGGCGCCGTCGAAGCCGTCCTCCGCGCCCACGACCGCCGCGAAGCCAACTACGGCTACCACCTCTGGGGCCTCCTCATGCTGTTTCTCTGGAAGAAGCAATGGAACGTCGTTACCAGTTAATCGTTCTCCTGTTCGCCGTCGCCGTCTACTTCGGCTGCATCGTCAGCCCCCCGGGGCTCATGGACGACGTCGACGCCGTGCAGGCACAGATCGCCCGCAACATGCTCGACTCCGGCGACTGGGTCACCGCGCGGCTCAACGGCGTCGCCTACCTCGAAAAGTCCCCGCTCATCTACTGGTCCATGGCCACGAGCTACGCCCTCTTCGGCGTCCACGACTGGGCCGCCCGCATCCCGCTCGCCCTCGGCGTCGTGCTCCTGTGCTGGCTCACCGCGCGCTTCGCCCGCTGGGCCTTCAACGAGGCCGCCGGCCTCTACGCCGGCCTGATTCTCGCTACCTGCATCGGCCTCTGGCTCTTTACCCGCATCCAGATCCCCGACGCCATCCTCACCGCCACCATCACCCTCGCCATGTGGAGCTTCCTCAAGGCGATGGAAACCGGCGAGGCCAAACACGCCTGGACCATGTCCGCCGCCATGGCCACCGGCCTGCTCCTGAAGGGCCTCATCGCCATGCTCTTCCCGCTCGCGGCCGTCTTCCTCTGGCTCACCTTCGCCGGCCGCTGGAGCGAATGGCGCAAGCTCCGCCCCTTCTCCGGCCTGCTCATCCTGCTCGTCATCGCCGCCCCGTGGCACGTCCTCGCCACCCTCCGTAACCCGCCCTATTTCGACTTCACCATGAAGAGCGAACCCGGCCAATATCACGGCTTCTTCTGGTTCTACTTCTTCAACGAACACGTCTTCCGCTTCCTCAACATGCGCTGGCCGCGTGACTACAACACCGTCCCGCGCCACCTCTTCTGGCTCTTCCATCTCCTCTGGCTCTTCCCCTGGAGCGCCTTCTTCCCGGCTCTCGCCAAACTCAAATTCCAGGCCACCGACCGCGCCGGCGCCACCCGCCTCCTCGCCCTCTGCTGGACCGGCTTCCTGCTCATCTTCTTCACGTTCTCGACGACGCAGGAATACTACTCCATGCCCTGCTACCCGGCCCTAGCGCTGCTCCTCGCCGGCGCGCTCGCCGCCGATGACAGCCCCTGGCTCCGCCGCGGCGCCGTCGCCGTCGGCGTCATCGCCACGCTCGCCGCCGCCGCCATCGCCTTCATCCTCGTCCGCGTCTGGAACCTTCCGACGCCCGGCGACATCTCCCGCGCGCTCACCCAGAACCCCGACGCCTACACCCTCTCCCTCGGCCACATGGGCGACCTCACCATCGACTCGTTCGCCTACCTCCGCCTCCCGCTGATCATGGCCGGCGTCGCCTTCCTCACCGGCGCCTTTTCCGCCTTCCGCCTCCGCCGCACCGCCCTCGCCCTCGGCCTCGCCGTCATGATGACGCTCTTCCTCCATGCCGCCCGCACGGCGCTCGTCACGTTCGATCCCTACCTCGGCTCACGCC
>CAYMTH010000726.1:0-1311 GCA_964393235.1 uncultured Solibacteraceae bacterium
CACCAGCGTGGTGACCTTCGCATTCTCTGTCTGAATGGTCGCCGCCGCCGCCGTTACCTCGATCGATTCCGTTACCTGCCCCACCTGCAACTGCGCGTCTACACGCACCGTGTTGCCGGCCGAGAGAATGATGTTCTGCTGCAGGAATTTCTTAAAGCCCGTCGCCGTCACCTCCAGCCGGTACGCGCCCGGCGCCACGTTCGCCAGGTTGTACTCGCCGGTGGCCGTCGCCACGGCGCGCGTCACCGTATTGGTGTCGCGTTGCGTCAGTGTTAATTGGGCGTTCGCCACAGCCGCGCCCGTTTGGTCCGTAACAATGCCAGTGATGTTGCCGCGTTCGCTCTGCGCAAGCAGCGCGAACGCTCCCAGACAAAGAAAAGCGATTATTTTTCTGATTTGAAGCATACCGATAGCGGGTTACCTTATCACATCGACCACAGGCTACGCTGTAGAGATATGGCGGCCGTTCAACTCCTCACTCACGACCTTTTCGCGACCATCGAGCAGGAGGCCGCCGCCTCGCCCCGGCGCCGCCAGAATTTCAACTTCCACGCCGGTCCGGCCGACAATCCGCACCGCATGCTGAACGTGCTGCTCCGCGGCACCTACGTCCGGCCTCACCGCCACGTCACCCCGCCCAAAACCGAGGCGTTCCTCCCCCTCACCGGCTCGGTCGGCATCGTCACCTTCGACGACGCCGGCGCCGTCACTGCCGCCTACCGCCTCGACGCCGCCGGCCCCGTCCGCGGCATCGCCCTCCCGGCCGGCGTCTGGCACACCGTCCTCGCCCTCACCGATTCCAGCGTCTGTTACGAGGTCAAGCCCGGCCCCTGGGAACCCGCCTCCGATAAAGACTTCGCCGAATGGGCCCCCGCCGAAGGCGACGCGGAATGCGCCGCCTTCCTCGCCCGCTGGGAAGCGATCTTCACTTCGCCGGATACCACCCCCGGTCCCACGGAAACGCGAACGTAGGCTTGTTGGCGTAGCGAGTCATCCCGAGCTCGAGCCGCGCCCCCGCGCCCGGCTCCAGCCGCACCGTCAGCACCGGCCCCTGGAACACCGTCTTCTTCCCGCCCACCGTGACCGACTCAAACCGGTGCTCGCCATACCCGCCCGCCTGCACCACCACCTCCCGCGCCTCGATCGGGTTCGTGTTCACCAGCGTCACCGTCGCCGAATCCGCGCCCAGCTTTTCCACCAGCGCGCCGACGTCCTCCGGCAGCCCGGCCCGCCGCTGTACCGGATCGGAAGAGCGGCACCGGGGGTGAGGGAGCCAGCGGCGCCGTATCGAAAGGTGGCCGCCCATCGTCT
>CAYMTH010000726.1:1321-3147 GCA_964393235.1 uncultured Solibacteraceae bacterium
CAGCGGGTGCGCGATCTCGAAACGAAGGTGGCCGACCTGCAGAGCCGCCCGGCCCGCCGCTTCACCGGATCGAAATACCGGAAGCGGCTGTGCAGCACCCAGATGCGGCCGTTCGAAAAATAGCCGCCCATCGTCAGGTTCGTCAGCGCGTTCGTCGTCGCCGGGTTCAGGTCCAGCAAGTAATCGGCCAGCCGCGTATCCGCCGTCGTGCCGTCTTCGTGGATCATCCGCACCCGCTGCCGCACGCGCGCCAGGTCGGTCTGCAACGCCTTCTCCGGGAAGTCCGGAATCTTGCCCTCCAGAAAGCCCAGCCATGGCGCCGTCCGGTCCGGTTCCGCGTACCCGCCGCGGCCCACCGAAACTTCGAACTTCGTCGCCACCGGCACCCGCTCCAGATCTTTCCGGTTCATCGACCAGAAGTAGATCTCCGCCAGGCGGTCCTGGTGCAGCTTCGGCGTGTAGTGGTACCACTGCGGCGGCCCGTCGTACTTATACCCGCGCGGATCCCCGTACATCTGCGGCAGCAGCGTTCGCCCGTTTTCCACCTTCTTCTGCGCGTAGATCAGGTCCATCTGCTTCCGCAGCGCGTCCACATACGACTGGTCCCCGCTCAACAACAGTCCGTTGCCGAACCCCGGCCACGTTCCGTCGGTAAAGTACCCGCGGTGCGCAATCTGCTCCAGCTCTCCGTCGAAGATCGTGAAATTCCACCCGTAGGTTCCCTTCCACCACTGGCCCTTGTGCTGCCCGCCCAGCATACCGTCAAGCCCGATCGCCGACGGAATCATCCCGCCCGTCTCCGCCGCCCGCTGCTTCCAGGCGCCCAGGTAGTCGAGTGCCCACTGCCGGTACTTCTCCTCCCCCGTCAGCGCGTACGCGTTCAGGCCCAGGATCGTCGACGCCAGGTTCAGGAAGTTATCCCCCTCGCTGTCCAGATACTCATCGCAATGCGCCAGCATCTTCTTGTAATTCGCCTCGAGGTCCAGCATCTTGCCGCGCCCCGCCGGATTGTGTAGCAGGTGGAACGTGCCCGGCACCGGATCGCCCACCCAATCGTAAGTGGTCGCCTTCCGCAGCATCGGCCCCTTGCTCCCCGTCCACATCGACTTGAGAATCTTCTTCTCTTTGTCGTAGTTCGGCGCGTCCGGGTCGTCGCCCATGTACATCGCCGCGAACCGCTTCATCCGCTCCCGGTACAGTTCATCGTTCGGCGCCGAGAGCCCCATCAGCAGAAACGCCCGCATCCCCTCGCCCGTGTGGAACCAGTCGGACTGGGTGATGAACTCCTTCGAATACGCCCCGTTTTCGGCCAGCTTCGTCAACTTCGTCCGCAGTTCGTTGTACTGCTTCCAGTGCCCTTCCTGGCCCTTTTTGTACAGCTCCAGCACCCGGTCGCTGCCGCCCAGAGCATGCAGCAGCGTCCAGTTCCAATAGGTCTCGATCGCGTCGTCGGGCCCGTCGAGCGTGCCCCACCGCGGCGTGTGTAGCAGGTAGCCCTTGTCGTCGATAAACTTCTTGGCGAACTCCTCCACGGCCAGCGAGTTGTACTTCAACAGCTCGCGCTCGAGCACCGCCCACGCCGGCGTCACCATCGGCGTCTTCACGTGCAGCGTCAACTCCTGCCGCGGCGCCAGTGCGGCCACCGCGGCCGCCATCGCAAGGAACAGAATCGTGTGTTTCATGTTAGTGGAATAAGAGAGGCAAAAACTCCGCCAGATACTGGCGCCAGATGGTGAATGTGTGATTGCCGGCCGTCGGCCGCCACGTGTGCGCCACGCCGGCCGCCTTCAACTTCTCCGACAACTCGGCCGACCGCCCGAACAGCG
>CAYMTH010000727.1:0-3142 GCA_964393235.1 uncultured Solibacteraceae bacterium
GTGGGGGCTGGGCGGAGGCTGCAGGGAGTAGACGTAGAGGGCGAGGGCGTAGAGCTGTTCGTCGGAGTAGCGGAGGCCGGGCTTAGGTTCGGCGGGGGCGGTGTCGCCGTAGCCGGCGAGGCCGATGGTGTCCTGGACGAGGGCGGAGTAGCGCATGAGGTCGCCGATGGAGTTGTGGCGGGCGAGGGCGGTGTGGTCGAGGAAGCGGCGTTCGCGGACGCCGATGATGTCGGGGATCTGCGGGGCGAGGAGCATCGACGTATGGCTGCGGGCGGTGACGCCGGGAGGAATGGCTTCGCCGGCGGCGATGAACTGCTCGAGAGACATTTCGCGGGTGCGGCGGTTGGGGTCGGTGGGGCCGAGGCCGGGGACTTCGAACTGCTGGGCGAAGGTCCGGACGCGTTTGAGGAGTTCGGCGGGGGGCGCGAATTTGGCGGCCTGGCGGAGGAGCCAGGCGCCCTGGCGGTCGCCGGGGTTATTGCCCTGGGCGCCGGGGAGGATGGAACCGTCGGGGAGGACGCGGGTGTGGCAGGTGTTGCAGCCCATGG
The DNA here is from genome assembly GCA_964393235.1 of uncultured Solibacteraceae bacterium. GTDB lineage: Bacteria > Acidobacteriota > Terriglobia > Bryobacterales > Bryobacteraceae. The sequence goes on from CAYMTH010000727.1 coordinate 549, forward strand.
AGCCGAGTTCGACCTGGCCTTTCTTGCGGATGACCCAGCGGGCGAAGGGGACGGTGCCGTCTTTGGCAACGGGCATGCGGGTTTGTTCGTAGAAGGCGGGGTTGCGGAGGTCGTTGGCGCCGAAGAAGACGGGGGCGAAGGAGACGGGGTTGTTGAAGATGAGCTCGCCGGCGCGGATCCAGTCGGCTTCGGATTTGAGGTGGGCGGGGTCGAAGACGGACTGGGGTTCCTGTTGTTTGAGCCAGTCCATGTAGCCGGCGGGTTCGTGTTTGGGGTGGTAGACGGGGTAGGTTTTGTAGATGGTGCGGACGGGCAGCCGGTAGTAGGTGGCTTCGGAGATGTGGCGGGGCGAGAGGGCGGGTTTGGCGAGCGGGAGTTCGAAGGCGGCGACGGCCTGGTCGGTCCAGACGCGGGGGATTTCGGCGGCGGGGAGGAGGGCGGGGAGGGTGAGGAGGAGCACGGCGAGACGCATGGGGTACTGATGGCAGGATACTGTATGGGGCCGATCCCGGTTGTGATAGAGTCTGCGGGTCCGGATTCCGGGTTGACGAGGATTGGCATGCGGCTAGATCTGCGGGTAGTTGGACTGTTGGCGTTGGCGCTGGTTTCGTGCGGGCGGCGGGACGGGGTCGTCGACGATGCGCGGCTGGTAAAGGCCGGCGAGGATACGGCCGACTGGCTGATGTACGGGCGCACATATGAAGACCAGCGGTACAGCCCGCTGGAGCAGATCAACGAGCAGACGATCGGGCGGCTGGGGTTGGTGTGGAGCCGGGAGATGGGGACGTCGCGGGGGCTGGAGGCGTCGCCGCTCGTGCACGACGGGGTGTTGTTTACGACCGGGGCGTGGAGCGTGGTCCATGCGATGGACGCGAAGACGGGGGCGAACTTATGGACGTTCGATCCGAAGGTCGCGCGGGAGCGCTCGCTGTTCTACTGCTGCGACGCGGTGAATCGCGGGGTGGCGCTATACAAGGGGAAAGTCTTTGTCGGGACGCTGGACGGGCGGCTGATCGCGCTCGAGGAGAAGACCGGGAAACAGGTCTGGAGCGTGGACACGACCGAGGAGGGGCGGCCGTATTCGATTACGAGCGCGCCGCGGGTGGCGCGGGGGATGGTGGTCATCGGCAACGGGGGGGCGGAGTACGGCGTGCGCGGGTATGTGACGGCGTACGACGCCGAGACGGGGAAGCAGGTTTGGCGGTCGTACACGGTGCCGGGGGATCCGGCGCGCGGGTTTGAATCGAAGGCGATGGAGGTAGCGGCGAAGACCTGGACGGGCGAGTACTGGAAGGTGGGCGGGGGTGGGCCGGCGTGGGAGGGGATTGTTTACGACCTGGACCTTGACCTGCTGTACTTCGGGACGGGGAATCCGACGGCGTGGTACCGGTCGATCCGGGGGAAGGGGGACAATCTCTACACGGCGTCGATCGTAGCGGTGAAGGCGGCGACGGGGGAGATCGCCTGGCACTTTCAGACGACGCCGGGAGACAGCTGGGACTATGACGCGACGCAGCCGCTGGTGCAGGCGACGCTGCCGGTGGGCGGGACGCCGCGGAAGGTGATTCTGCAGGCGAACAAGAACGGTTTCTTCTATGTCCTGGACCGGAAGACGGGCGAGTTTTTGTCGGGGAAGGCGTTTGTGGGCGGGGTGACGTGGGCGAGCGGATTGGACGCGAAGGGTCGGCCGGTGGAGGCGCCGGGTATGGCGACGGAAAAGGCGGTGATCGCTTCGCCGTCGCCGGACGGGGCGCACAACTGGCATCCGATGGCGTTCAGTCCGAAGACGGGGCTGGTGTATCTGCCGGCAAAGGAAGGGACGCAGTTCGTGCACGCGCCGGATCCGGATTGGAAGTACAACCCGGACGACGCGAATCTGGGATACGACCCGAAGTACAACGGGGCTTTGTATGCGGAGCTGGCGAAGATGCCGCCGCCGAAAGGGGGGCTGTTGGCGTGGGATCCGGTGGCGGGGAAAGCGGCTTGGCACGCGCCGTATCCGACGGTGGAGGGCGGGGGCGCGCTGGTAGCGGGGGACCTGGTGTTTCAGGGCCGGGGCGACGGGATTCTGGCGGCGTACCGGGCGCGGGACGGGAAAGAGGTCTGGCGTTTCGACACGGGGACGGGCATCATGGCGCCGCCGGTGACATACACGGTGGGCGGGACGCAGTACATTTCGGTGATGGTGGGATGGGGCGGGCCGGCGGGGTTATTCAACGCGCCGGGGTCGGGCGCGGTGAAGTACGGATGGGGGCGGATGGTGACGTTCGCGCTGGACGGGAAGGCGACGTTGAAGGTTCCGGCGTACGGGCACAAGGAGCCGCCGAAGCCGGCGTTGCCGGCGAACGCGCCGGCGGCGGTGGTGCAATTTGGCGCGCAGCTTTACGGGTACAACTGCATGCCGTGTCATGGGATCAACGCGGTGGGCGGGACGCTGCCGGACTTGCGGTACGCGAGCAAGGAGACGATGGAGCAGTTCGAGGAGATCGTGCTGCGAGGGAGCCGGGCGTCGGCGGGGATGCCGTCGTTTGCGAAGCTGTTGACGCCGGAGAAGGTGCGGGCGGTGCGGGCGTACGTGCTGGCGCGGGCGGCGG
>CAYMTH010000728.1:0-3136 GCA_964393235.1 uncultured Solibacteraceae bacterium
CGCCGTCGGCGACGGTCCGAACAAGAATCGTTTTGTGCGGACGGAAGTAGTAGCCCGGGTCGCTCTTCGGCAGTTCCTTGTGGATGTCCCCGCCGATCGGCACCATATCGAACACGGCCGTCGAGAAGTTTCGGATCACCCGGTCTTCCTGGTGCGCCACGTTCCGCGCCATCGCCAGCGCCTTCAAATAAACTTCCGGCGCCATGATCGCGGACCCGAACGACAGCATCACGCCGCCCTCCAGGCTTTCCACCGATCGCGCGAAGATCAGGAAATCGCGGTAGCTCGCCGCCCCCAGCGCCGCCCCATCGCAGTTGGGATGCTCGTGCAGGATGTCGTAGCCGATGCCCGCGTGGACCGTCGCGGGGATGCCCGCGCGATACGCCGCCGCGAAGACGCTCAGGTCCTTGTGCGGAAACGCCGACGCTTCAATATGCCGTCCGACGCCTTCGCCCAGCCCGAGACCTTCGGCCGCCGATTCGACGATCACGTCGTTCAACTCACCGGTCTCCCGCCACAGCCCGAACTCGCCGCTGCGGATGTAGCGCGGCACGCTCTCGGTGGTGGCGCCGATCCGCGCGAGCTCGTAATCGTGAATCGCCCCGGCGCCGTTGAACGCGATGTGCGTGATCACGCCGCGCTCCAGCCAGTCGATGATGAAGCGGTTGACGCCGCCGCGCAGCACATGGGCGCCCATCATGAGGATGCGCGCCGCGCCGCGTTCGCGGGCCTTCAGCAGCCGTTCCGCGACCGCCGGCAGATCGGGATGGGAGAACGGCGGCGGCGTGTCGCTCAGCGACATCCACCGCGAAATCTCCAGATCGTTCACACGCTCGCCCAGCGGCTTGATCAACAGGCGCGAGCGGTCAAAAATCTCGTACCGGGAGGCCATCGCGGTTACTCGGGAAAGAGCGTCGAAAGCAGCGCCGGCGTCGTGTTGAAGTGAGGCACAATCCAATCGGCCCCGGAGTTCACCAGCCGGTCCCGCTTCCAGGTGTCGATCTTCGCGCACTCCGGCTCATCGGACGCCACGCCCACGGCCACGCCGCCCACCGACTTCACGTTCTCGATCTCGACATACCCGTCACCGAAACCGACGAACTCATCGCCCCTATGTTCGGCCGACTCGATGATCCGCTTGATCAGAATCGCCTTCGAGAAGCTCTTGTAGTCGTCCAGCGCGCCAAAGATGTTCTTGCCGAAATACGGATTCAAACCCAGAATCTCGGCCTCGTGCTTCACGAATTTATCGTCCGTGCCCGAAGCAAGGTACAGCTTCAGCCCGCGCTCCTTCAGCCCGTCCAACAGCGCAATCGAACCCGGCACCAGCCAAGTCTCCGGCGAAATCCGCTCCGCTTCCAGATCGTCGATCCGGCCCTTGATCTTCTCCATCAGCCGGTCCAGGTACATGTGCTTGTACACCAGCGGATCTTCCGGCTTCCCGCCACGCTTCGTGATCTGCTCGGCGAATTCGATCATCTGGTAGATCGTCTGCCGCCCCGTCAGCCGCCCGACGTATTCGAGCACGACCGCGTGCAAGTCCTCTTCCGATTCCCCGCTCTTCAAGTCGGCCAGAATCTCGACCATCATCGGGACCATTACTTCCACCCATCCCGACCGGATGAGGGACAGCGTGCCATCAAAGTCAAAAAGAGCAACGCGCGCGTTGTGCGCATGCGCGCCGGGGCGCAGAGTTTCTATCATTCTCCCTCTATTTTCGCACGCCCGGCGCGGCGGCGATCACGGCTGCTCTGTTTTCCGCAATCGTCCTGAAAGCAATAACTTGCCGACGCCAGGCCGCCTACCGCCAGAAGTGAAACCAGCGCTTCTTCTGCTCGGGCGGCTCCAGGGACCCCGGATGCAGCGCCCGACCCTCGATTACCGCCCGCGGATGCGCCTCAAGCAACGCCTCGGCATACTCCGCCCCATACCGGTCCGCCACATGCACCCGCACCAGGTCCAGCCGCGGCGACCGCCGGTCCAGATCGTGCGCATCGCTCGCCAGGAAATGCACCAACCCCCGCGCCATCAGCACCTCTGAACACTTCCGCGCGTCCGATCCGAAAATCCGGAGCAGCGACCCGCCCGTCACTTGCAGAAACGCCCCCTCGTGCACCCACCGCTCCAGACGCTCCACATCCTTTCGCAACATCCAGTTCCGCTCCGGATGCGTGACGATCACCCCCATCCCCGCCGCCCGCATCTGCGCGAAGATCTCCTCCGTGTTCGGGAAGATCATCATGTCGCTGAACTCCACCAGCACCCAGCCCAGCCCGTTGATCGAATATTTCCGCGGGTCCCGCAGCGACTCCTGAATCTGCTCGTACATCAGGTGGAAATCGCAGCCCTTGTGGATCCGCAGCCGCTCCCCCATCGCCGCCTGCAGCTCCGCCCGCCGCTCCTCGATCAACGCCGGCTGAAATGCGTAGTGGCTGTCGGCGTGCGGAGTCGCGACGATATCGGTCGTGCCGTTCGCGGCTGCCATCTCGGCCATCGCCAGGCTCATCTCCAGCGAGCGCGCGCCGTCGTCCATCCCCCAAAGAATATGGGAGTGTATATCAACCATCGATCTTCTTCGTCTTCTCGTTCCAACGCGCCCGCACACCCCGCCGCAGCGACTCCATCGCCATGCACATCGCCACGCTCGTCGCATGCCCGGCCTCCACCGGCGCATTCGGATCCTTCCGCGACTTCACGCACTCCAGCAGATTGCGGATGTGCGAACGCGTCGCCGAGTTAAACGTCCCCGGCTCCACCTTTTGCACCGCCGGCTTCAACTCCGTCGCCTTCGGATCTTCCTTGTACAGCGCGTAGCTCTCCCGCCCGACGTCGAACCGCGCCTTCGACCCGTTGTACTGCACCAACTGGTCCAGCGTCCCCGAATACCGCATCGCCTTGTAGCCCACCGTGAACGTCGCCAGGAAGTTCTCGTTGTACTCCAGGCACATCGTCGTCGTCTCCGGAACCTCCACGCCGGCCAGATTCGGCCGTCCGCCGCCCACCACGCACGCCGCCGGAATCCCCGCCTTCATCAGCCACTGAATCGAATCCACAATGTGCGCCGCCTGCCCGATCATCAATCCGCCCGAGTAATCCCAGTAGTAATACCAGTTGAAGAACCGCGCCGGGTCCGCGT
>CAYMTH010000729.1:0-2503 GCA_964393235.1 uncultured Solibacteraceae bacterium
AAGGCGAACGCGCGGCCAGCGCGGGCCGCACCTAATTCTCTTCGTCGAAAACCGGATAAGTCCTTTGTTTTCTGTACCCGTATCGGTCTGTTCCCGGGTTTGAACCTCGGTCTGTTCCTCGGTCTGTTCCTTGGTCTGTTCCCCGGTTTGCTCCGGGGGATTGCGCCCGGTGCGTCTGGCGGCCGCCGGCGCGGCGCCTCATCCTGCCTTCAGACTACCGGACAGGAAACTACCAATCGTTCAGTTCGTTTTGTCAACTCACTGAAAGGATTGGAAATATAAATTTTCTTGTGCTGTCACCGGCCAATCCAGCGGGTGAAAACCCACAAATCGGGTCATTTCACGCCGGGCGATGCGGAATAGACAACCTCCCGGTGGGGTGGGAACAGGGAGGCGATGCCGGCGGCGATGCCGGAGTACATCGGGATGCCGATGATGACGTATTCCATACCGTCCTCGCAGCCATGGCTTGCGCCGCAGGAGATGCCGACCATAGTGGCGAGCACGCCGCCGGTGACGCCGCCGGCGATAGCGGCCTTGGCGCCGCGGGATTTGCCGATGACGAGGGAGACGGAAGCGACCTGTTCGCGGGGGATGGGACGGGTTTCCCGCCCGGCCTGGACGGTGACGGCGGTCTCGGACGCGGACTGGAAACGCGCGGAAATTTTCTTGCCGCCGGTCTGGCGGACTTCGACCTTTCGGCCCGGCTGGATGTTGCGAAGGTTATCCCAAGCCGACTGCGCGGAGAGCAGGGCCGGGATGAGAAGGATGAAAAAAAGAGATTTAGCAAGCATAAAAAATAGGGACACTCGCGGCAGGCACCATTTTTAGCGGAGGCGGAAGGTGATGCCGATGCGGGCCTGGCTGGTGAGTTCGTCGTAGCCGATGGCGTGGGAGCGGAACTCGGCCCGGAGGCCGAGGCGGTCGGTAAACCAGTAGGTAACACCGCCGCCGATGTTGGCGTGATAGCTCGCGCCGCCCTGCCAGGCGACGATGCCGAGCGGCGCCACCGAGACGAAGGGATCCCATTTGAGCGGCTTATTGCGGTCGACGAAGTGGAAGCCGACAGGGAGGCTGAGCAGGGTCATGCCAAACGTACGGCGGTCGTCGACGAACTTCTGCTGGGCGGCGTCGACGCCAACCGAGAGACCCTTCCAGGCAAAGCCTTCGACACCGCCACCGCCCCCATAGAGGGCGTAGCCGTGCTGGCAGGCTCCGGCGGTAAAGAATCCGTAGGCGCTGCCGTTATAGCTTTCGGCGGCGAGCGGGAGCCCGGAGACTACAAGAATTGCGAGTAGCGTTGTACGCATATGCAAACTCCTGACGGGAGTTTGCCTGCAATCCGGGGGCCGGAGCGGCTACTTGACCAGGCCCTGGCGGATGGCGAAGCGGACGAGCTCGCCGGCCGAGGACAGCTGCAGCTTCTTCATGATCTTGCTGCGGTGGGCATCGACGGTGTACACGGAGATGTTCAGGCGGGCGGCGATCTCTTTCGCCGTGCGGCCGTCGGCGAGCAGGAGGAAGACCTCGCGTTCGCGGACCGAAAGGAGGTCAAGCGGGTTGCCGACGAACTGCTGGTAGTCCGAGAGCACAGCGTTGGAGACGCCGGGGCTGACGTAGGAGTTATTGGCCGCGAGGGCGCGGACGGCGGCGATCAGTTCGGTATCGACGGCGTCCTTCAACAGATACCCGCGAGCGCCGGCGCGGAGGGTCTCGCGGACGTAGATGGCGTCCTGGTGCATGGACAGGATCAGGACGCGGAGGCCGGGAAAGTTGCGGGAGACGTACTGCGTGACCTCGACGCCGTTCATGCCGGGCATGGCGACGTCGAGCACGAGGATGTGCGGGTTGAGTTCGGGGATGAGGCGGATGGCCTCGGGGCCGGAGCCGGCTTCGCCCACCACCTCGAACTCGTCGTACTGCGAGAGGATGAGGCGGAACCCTTTGCGGACGAGAGCATGGTCATCGGCGATCAGAATGCGGGAGCGGGGGGTCACTGGGGGGTACCTTGGAGGGGGACTTCGACGAGGATTTCGACCCCGGCGGGCGGGGCGTTGCGGATGGAGATGACACCGTTGAGGGCGTTGGCGCGTTCGGCCATGCCGATGAGGCCGAGGCTGCCGGAGAGGGGGGCCGGGGGGACGGGCATGCCTTCGCCGTCGTCGAGGACGCGGAGGGAGAGGCGGTCGTTGGCGGTCTTGAGTTCGATGGTGACGCGCTTGGCCGAGGAGTGGCGGTTGATGTTGGTGAGGGCTTCCTGCGCCTCAACAATTTTTTCCGGGTCGCCCGACTCGTAAGCCTGCCTAACTCTATCCTTCGCAGTTTGCAGGTCATTCTCGGCAGAGCGGCTAGCCTCGCTAATAAACGCCCGCTCTCCACGGCTAAGTCGTTGTTTTAATTGACGATTTTCCTCCATTTGCGTCTGGGCAAAGCGGAGGGCTTCTTCCTTCTCACGAGCGGCAGCTTCCTTAGCACGGCGTTCGTCGTGCCAGACTTTCTTCAT
>CAYMTH010000729.1:2513-3113 GCA_964393235.1 uncultured Solibacteraceae bacterium
GCCCTCCGGACACGCCAGCCGCGCGCGGCCGCCCGCTGGCGGAGCGTGGAGGCGTAGTCCACTATGATACCGGTGCGCTGGGAGAAGCCCTGGGCGAGCTCGCGGAGGGAGGCATCGAGGCCGAAGTCGTCGAGGATGGAGGGACGGAGGAGGCGGGCCATTTCGCGGGCGTTGGCGATGGAGTCCTTGACCATGGCTTTGGCGTCTTCGAGGCGGGACTGCCCGTCGGGGGAGTCGGCGCGGACGACGGAGAGGGTGGCCTCGATGGCGTTGAGGGTCTGGCCGAACTCGTCGTGGAGCTCCTGGGAGAAGCGGCGGGCGGCGCGGTCCTGTTCGGCGGGGTGGTGGGGGGGGGCGGGGGGGAGGGGAAGAAGAGGGAGCCGACGGTGCCGGCGATGGCGAGGAAGACGGCGCCACCGAGCAGGAGGGCGGACTGGGAGAAGGCATCGGTGATGCGGCGGAGGTCGGAGGAGCGGAGGAGTTGGGCTTCCTGGTAGGAGGAGTCGAGGAGGCGGGCGACGGAGGCGACAAAGCGGCGGTGGTTGAGGGCGATGGCGGCGCGAGCGGAGGGGGAGGCGGAGAGAGTCGCGTCGATGGAAT
>CAYMTH010000730.1:0-3109 GCA_964393235.1 uncultured Solibacteraceae bacterium
CGTCGATGGTCTGGAGGGTGCTCAAGCCGTCGTTGGCGTTGCGGATGCCCTGGCGCAGGACGGCCTGGTCACTCCGGAAGCTGTTGGCGATGGAGAGGCCGGCCGCGTCATCGCCGCTGGAGAGGATGCGGAGGCCAGAGGTGACCCGGCCGATGGTTTTGGTCTGGTTCTCGCTGGTGATGCGCAGGTACTCCTGGGACTGCAACGAAGCGATGTTGGTATTGATGCGGAAGGACATGGAAGAACTCCTTTGAGAGACAGGTCCGCCGGCGGGATCCGGGCGAAGGCGCCGGAGCCGGGAGGAACCATTGGCTGGTCGGATTTAGGGAAGGATGGCCGCCTTGGCGCTGCAACGAGCATCAGGCGGACATGTGGAAGGAAGGGATGCGGGTACTACTTCGATATCGATTCTTCGTCGACAGGGGAAAGGACGGGAGCGGTTTCGGGGGAGGCGGATTCGGAGTTGTCGTTGGGATCCCGGAGCGTTTCGACCAGTTGGGAGATGCGGTCGGGATCGGATACGGGGAGGGAGGCGGCGCGGTTGGCATCGCGGGTGACACGGATTTCAGACCGGAGGACGGTAACGTCTTTCGGGGCGGATATCCCGAGCTTGACCTGGGTAGGGGTGGTCTCGAGGATCTCGATCTCGATGTCTTCGCCGATGACGATGGATTCGCCGCGGCGCCTGCGAATAATGAGCACTAGACCTCCGCAAGTCGTTTCGCTTCCGCGGTCCCGGGCTCGGGTGCGGAGGCAGATGCGTTCGGACCGGAAGCGGCGGCCTGCAGCGGGGTGACGGCCGAGTAACGGCAGTCGTCCCGGACGGCTTGCACACCTTTCCTTGTTTCCCGCGAGAGTACCACGGGACCGAGGAGGGTTGCCGTAGGGGCGCCCTGATCGGGCATACAGACGATGGCGAGGCAGGCGAGGCTTTGCTCCCAGGTGGAGGCATCGCCGGTGGCCAGGCCGAGGACGGTACGCTCTTCGGGGGGTACGTCGAGCTGGTACTGCGGATCGACGGCACGGGCGGGAAGAGTGATGAAGCAGAGAGCGGGGTTGTCGACGCTTTGCAGGAAAACGACGGGCCGGAGGGCGGGCCGTTCGATGCAGAGGAAGCGCCGTTCCGACTCAAAGCCGGGCAGTCCGTCGGGAAAGTCAAAGACGTCTTCGTCGGAGAACTGCACAATGCCGAACTGTTTGGTGCTGATAATTGGCATAGATATTCGGTACCGGGTTAACGGCCTCGGGTTATACCGGGTGGTGATGCTGCCCGGTATTTTCCTTGCTGCTGATCTATCGGACAGACCGGGGAGATACTTCATAGCGCCGGAACAATCCTATGGGGGAGCGGGAAAAACCTGATTAAAGAGCGGGGGTGTCGGGAAGCTGCGCGGCGTTGGCGGCGCGGGCGTGGCGGGCGGCGGCGAGGAAGCGGCGCCATTCGGCGAGGCGGCGGGCGGGGTCCCAGGCGAACTCGGCGGTGAGGGCGTTGAGGGCTTCGGTGGCGGTGGCGGCGCCGAAGTCGGGGTCGAAGCCGTGTTCGGTGCGGCGGAGGAGGAAGTCGTCTAGGTGGCGGCAGAACTCTTCGCGGGCGGCGAAGCGGGCCTGGGCGCCGATGCGGCCGTGGGGGGCGAGGAGGGGGAGGACGCCGGCGGCGCGGGAGCCGTAGAGGGCGCCGATTTCGTCATCGGGGGCGGGGCCGCCGCCGGGGAGGGGGGCTTCGGCGGTATCGGACTTTTTGGCGATGCCGAGGCGGGAGGCGGCGAGGCCGGCGGTCTCCTCGGCGATGGCGCGGTAGCCGGTGATTTTGCCTCCAAGGACGGAGAGCATGTTGGGGAGGGTCTCTTCGACGCGGTGGACGCGGGAGACGGAGGACTCGGAGCCGGATTGTTTGACGAGGGCGCGGACACCGGCGTTGGTGGAGTAAAGAGGTAGGGAGCGGACGGCGGGGAAGAAGGGTTCGACGGAGCGGAGGAGGTATTCGATGTCGTCGGATTCGGCGCGGGCGAGGGAGGGGTCGTCGGGGAAGTCGGTATCGGTGGTGCCGATCCAGGTTTTGCCAAGGAGGGGGATGACGAAGAAGAGGCGGCCGTCGAGGGGGGAGAACAGGACGTTCGCCTTTTTGACCATGGGGGCGCAGGTGAGGTGGATGCCCTTGGTGGTGCGGATGCGGCGGGAGGGTTGGCCGGAGAGGGTGGCCTGGACGCGGTCGAACCAGGCGCCGGTGGCGTTGATGAAGAGTTTGGCTTTGAGGGTCGCTTCGTCGCCGGTTCCGGTGTCGCGGATGCGGAGGGACTCGACTTTGCCGTTGGCGCGGTTGGCGGCGGTGACCTCGGTGTAGTTGCGGATTTGCGCGCCGTGGGCGGCGGCATCGATGAGGTTTTCGAGGCAGAGGCGTTCGGGGAGGCGGACCTGCGCGTCGTAGTAGGAACCGGCGCCCTGGAGGCCGGTGCGGGTGAGGGCGGGTTCGTCGGCGAGGGCTTCGGCGTTGGGGAGGAAGCGGTGGCCGGGGAGGGAGCGGTCGTAGGAGAGGGCGTCGTAGAGGGTGAGGCCGAGACGCATTTTGGCGCGGAACCAGGCGGACTGGCCGACGAAGGGGATGCGGAATTCGAGGGGCTTGACGAGGTGGGGGGCGATGCGGAGGAGGATTTCGCGCTCGCGGAGGTCCATGCGGACGAGCCCGAAGTCGAGCATTTCGAGGTAGCGGAGGCCGCCGTGGATGAGGCGGGTGGAGCCGGAGGTGGTGCCGGAGCCGAAGTCGTTCTTTTCGACGAGGGCGACGGAGGCGCCACGGCGGGCGAGGGCACGGCCGATGCCGGCGCCGATGATGCCGCCGCCGATGATGGCGACGTCGAAGGTGGGTTGGAACTGGCCGGCGAGGGTGGGCGGTGTCAATCCTTCATTATCGCAAGGGGGACCGGAGAATTCCTGGTAGCACGTCCCCCAGGAAGAGTCCTATTTGAAGAGTTCGCGGAGGCCGATTTGGGAGGAGTCGCCGGCGGTGACGGAGCCGTCGAGGGAGTTGATGTCCATCTGCGAGAGATCGATTTTGGTGGCGAAGGCTTTGCGGTGGATCTCTTTGCAGAGCATGCGGGCGGTGTCCTTGACG
>CAYMTH010000731.1:0-2364 GCA_964393235.1 uncultured Solibacteraceae bacterium
CGCGCCGCCGGTCGAATCGATCACGGTTCCCGTAATGGAGCCGGTAGTCGTTTGCGCGGCCGCCGTCGAGACAAACGCAACGGCCGAAAAGAGGAGCGAGAGAAATGGCTTGTTCATGCGAGACCTTTCAAAGAACAATTCCCGAGAGTTTATGTCCCCCTCTTCCCAAACGCAACCCTCCCCTGAAAAAATGGTGCCTGCCGCGAGTGTCCCCATTTTTTCCCACCCTCACCGTCGTCCTCTGGAACGCCCAATGGGCCACGCCCAACTCCCCGCGCGGCCGCGAGATCCAACGCCGCCTCGCCGCCGCCAACCCCGATCTCATCTGCCTCACCGAAGCCGTCCCCACTCTCCTCCCCGCCCACGGCCAGACCCTCTCCGCCCATCCTGATTACGGCTACGGCCACCACCCCGCCCGCCGCAAAGTTCTCCTCTGGAGCCCCCACCCCTTCCTCCACCCCGACCCCCTCGGCCACCCCGCCCTCCCCTCCGGTCGCTTCCTCCGCGCCCGTCTCCAATCCCCCCTCGGCCCCCTCGCCGTCACCGCCGTCTGCATCCCCTGGGCCCACGCCCACGTCTCCACCGGCCGCCGCGACCGCCGCCCCTGGCAGGACCACCTCGCCTATCTCGCCGCCCTCGACGAACTCCGCCGCTGCCCCTCCACCGTCCCCGAAATCCTCCTCGGCGACTTCAACCAGACCCTCGCCACCGGCCGCGCCCCCGCCCCCCCCCGCCCGGCCCCCCCCCCGGCCCGCCCCCGCCTCCAAATCCCCCCCCCCCGGCCCCCCCCCCCCCCCCCCCCCCCCACTCCCCCTCCCTCGCCGCCACCGTCACAGAAATCATCCCCGGCCTCTCCGACCACTTCGGCCTCATCCTCCGCATCGCCCCCCGCAACCTCGGAACGTCCCCCCACCCCACGGCAACCGGTTGAAAAGCGTAAAGCGACAGGCTACACTTCTGCTAGTGATCCTTCGGAGCTTTGCCCACAAAGGCCTGAAACGCCTTTACGTGGACGATACCACCCGGGGACTTCCACCCGATGCCGTGGAAAAGCTCCGAGCCATGCTTTCCTTTCTGGAGAATATGAGCCATCCGGAACAGCTCAATGCATTCCCCTCCTGGCGAGCCCACCAGCTCACCGGAAACCGAAAATCCGTTTGGAGCCTCCACGTTACCCGTAATTGGCGCCTCACCTTCCGCATCGACAATGACGAGATCCTGGACGTGAACTTTGAAGACTACCACTGATTCCCCAACCCCACGTATGCGCAACCCCGTTCACCCCGGTCCCTTTCTCCGGACGGAAATCGTCGAAGCTCATCGCCTCACCGTAACCGAAGCCGCGCGAATCCTCCGCGTCTCCCGGCCCGCGCTTTCCAGTCTCCTCAACGCCCGCGCGTCCCTGTCCGGCGAAATGGCCCTCCGCTTCGAAAAGGCCTTCGGCGTCGACATGGACACGCTCATGCGCATGCAGAACGCTTACGACATAGCCCAGGCGCGCAGAATCGCCGCGAACATCCAGGTCGACCGTTTCCGCCCGCGCCCCTCCAAGGCCAATCCCACCGCCTAGACCCCAAAAACAAAAAAAGGCGGCGGCGCCTCAGCGCCGCCGCCCTCTCAACTCAACCCGGCCTTACTTCGCCAGGTCGAACCGGTCCAGGTTCATGACCTTCGTCCACGCCTTCGCGAAGTCCTGCGCGAACTTCTCTTTACCGTCGGCCGCGCCATACACCTCGGCCACCGCGCGCAGTTCCGAATTCGACCCGAAGATCAAATCCACCGGCGTCGCCGTCCACTTCGCCGCGCCCGTCTTCCGGTCCCGGCCCTCGTAGACGCCTTCCGTCGAACCCTTCTCCCACTTCGTCGCCATATCCAGCAGGTTCACAAAGTAGTCGTTCGACAGCACACCCGGCTTGCTCGTGAACACGCCGTGCTTCGCCCCGCCCGTGTTGGCGTCCAGCGCCCGCAGCCCGCCCACCAACACCGTCATCTCCGGCACGCTCAGCGCCAGCAGGTTCGCCTTGTCCACCAGCGCTTCCGCCGGCGACACTTCGTAACCCGCCTTCAGGTAGTTCCGGAACCCGTCCGCCTGCGGCTCCAGCACCGCGAAAGAAGCCGCGTCCGTCTGCGCCTGCGTCGCGTCCACCCGGCCCGGCGTAAACGGCAGCGTCACGTTCAGCCCGCCGTCCTTGGCGGCCTTTTCCACCGCCGCGTTTCCGCCCAGCACGATCAGGTCCGCCAGCGAGACTTTCTTCTTCCCGTTGGCCTTGTTGAACTCCTGCTGAATCTCCTCCAGCTTCCCGACGACCTTCGCCAGTTCCGCCGGATTGTTCGCCGCCCAGTCCTTCTGCGGAGCCAGCCGCA
>CAYMTH010000731.1:2374-3108 GCA_964393235.1 uncultured Solibacteraceae bacterium
GCCGCACACGCGCCCCGTTGGCGCCGCCGCGCATGTCCGACCCGCGGAACGAAGCCGCCGCCGACCACGCCGTCCGCACCAGCTCCGGCACCGTCAAACCCGACGCCAGAATCTTGCCCTTCAGCGCCGCCACGTCCTTCGGCGTCACCATCTGGTAATCCGCCTTCGGCAGCGGATCCTGCCACAGCAGCTCTTCCGACGGCACTTCCCCGCCGGCGTACCGCGCCCGCGGACCCATGTCGCGGTGCGTCAGCTTGAACCACGCCTTCGCGAACGCCAGCCGGAACTCTTCCGGATTCTCGCGGAACCGCATCGCGATCTTCCGGTACTCCGGATCCATCTTCAACGCCAGATCGGTCGTAAACATGATCGGCGCGTGCCGCTTCGCCTTGTCGTGCGCGTCCGGCACCAGGTTCGCCGCCTGATTGTTCGCCGGCACCCACTGCGTCGCGCCCGCCGGGCTCTTCGTCATCACCCACTCGTAGGCGAACAGGTTCTCCAGGTACTGCGACGTCCACTTCGTCGGCGTCGCCGTCCAGGCGCCTTCCAGGCCGCTCGTCACCGTATCGACGCCGTTGCCCTTCCCGCACTTGTTCTCCCAGCCGAAGCCCTGCTTCTCCACGCTCGCGCTCGCCGGATCGGCGCCCACGCACTTGTCGGGAGCATGCGCCCCGTGCGCCTTGCCGAACGTGTGGCCGCCGGCAATAAGCGCCAGCGTCTCTTCGTCGTTCATC
>CAYMTH010000732.1:0-3097 GCA_964393235.1 uncultured Solibacteraceae bacterium
GAAGCCCACTTCGGCATCCCCATGGCCGGCGGCGTCATCAACACGCTCAATACGCGCCTCGACGCCGACGCCATCGCCTTCATGCTCAAGCACGGCGAGGCCCGCGTGCTCATCACCGACCGCATGTACTCGCCCGTCATCGCCGACGCCATCGCGAAGGTCGAGGCCGCGATTACGGTGATCGACGTCGACGACCCCGAGTACGACGGCCCCGGCGACCGCCTCGGCGCCCAAACCTACGAGGAGCTCCTCCAAACCGGCGACGAGAACTTCCCCTGGCAGCCCCCGCCCGACGAGTGGGACGCCATCGCCCTGTCCTACACCTCCGGCACCACCGGCGACCCCAAAGGCGTCGTCACCCACCACCGCGGCGCCCACCTCGCAGCCGTCGGCAACATCCTCGCCTGGGACATGGGTTCGTTCCCGGTCTATCTCTGGAGCGTCCCCCTCTTCCACTGCAACGGCTGGTGCCACGCCTGGGCCGTCGCCGCCCGCGCCGGCACGAACATCTATCTCCGCAAAGTCGACCCCGTCCACATGCTCGCCCTCATCCGGGAGCATAAGGTGACCCACTTCGGCGGCGCGCCCATCGTCCATTCGATGCTCCTCGCCACCCCCGAGGAACACTGGTGCGGCATCTCCCACACCGTCCACGGCTACATCGCCGGCGCCGCCCCGCCCGTCGCCGTCATCGAGGGCATGGAGCGCCGCGGCTTCAAGATCTCCCACATCTACGGCCTCACCGAAACCTACGGCCCCGCCACGCTCTGTTCCAAGCACCCCGAATGGGACGAGCTCGACGTCGCCGAACGCGCCCGCCTCAACGGCCGCCAGGGCGTCCGCTTCAGCCTCGAGGAAGGGCTCACCGTCATGGACCCGGATACCATGCAGCCAGTTCCCCACGACGGCGAAACCATCGGCGAAGTGATGTTCCGCGGCAACATCACCATGAAGGGCTATCTCAAAAATCCGACCGCCACCGAAGCCGCCTTCCGCGGCGGCTGGTTCCATACCGGCGACCTCGCCGTCGTCCACCCCGACGGCTACATCAAGATCAAGGATCGCTCCAAGGACATCATCATCTCCGGCGGCGAAAACATCTCCTCGCTCGAAGTCGAAGATACCATCCACAAACACCCCGCCGTCCTCGCCTGCGCCGTCGTCGCCCAGCCCGACCCCAAGTGGGGCGAAACCCCCGTCGCCTTCATTGAGCTCAAGGTGGATCAGTCCGCCTCGGAACTCGAAATCATCGAACACTGCCGCGCCCACATGGCCCATTTCAAATGCCCCCGGCGCGTCGTCTTCGGCCCTGTCCCCCGGACCTCGACGGGCAAGATCCAGAAGTACGTCCTGCGCCGGCGCGTCCACTCCGCCGACGCCATCGACACCTAAGCCTTCGGGCAGGCCACCAGTTGGATCAACCCCGTCGGACCCAGCGTCCGCGACACCGGCGCCGTCGCCCGCGCCCGCCCCGGATGCCCGCACTCAAACCGGCGGTCCCCGTCGGTGTGCGTCGAACCCGGCTTCCGCTTCGCGAACCAGCAACGGCTGCAATCTACTTGTTTCATATCCGTGTTTCCCTTCACCTCCCCATGCGAGGTGGTGCGGAAAAAATTCGCATCACATCACACATCAATAGTTGACATGTTATCTATTGAGTGGTAAATTGAAGACATGGAACGGCCCTCGGTTCGCCGCCTCCGCGAGGAGATCAAACAGACGAAGCCCTTTCACGACCGCGGTCACGCCGCCGCGCTCGCGCTTCTCCGCACGGCCGACGAACTGCGCCGTTCCATCGATTCGTTAATCGACCCCCACGGCGTCTCCGCGGAGCAGTACAACGTACTGCGCATCCTTCGCGGGGCCGGTGAAAAGGGCCTTCCGACGCTCGAAATCGCCGCCCGGCTGCTCGAACGCAACCCCGGCATCACGCGCCTGATCGACAAGCTCGAAGCCAAGCAGCTGGTCGAGCGCGCGCGTTGCGAAACCGATCGACGGCAGGTCTTCTGCCGCATCACTCCGGCCGGCGCGGCCATCGTCCAGGCACTCGACGAACCCTCGCGCCAGGCCAACACCAAAGCCTTCCGGGCCCTGTCCCCCGCGCAGCTCGACGAACTGATCGACCTGCTCGACCGGGTCCGTTACCCAAACCAGGAATAGGAACATGACTACCCTCGAACTCGATACCGCCCTGAATCAACAGGTGCTTTCCGGCGACATCCTCGGCGCCTTTGACAAGTACTATGCCGAAGACGTGGTGATGCAGGAGAACTCCGGCGACCCCTTCGTCGGCAAGGCCGTCAACCGCCAGCGCGAAGAGGAGTTCGTGAACTCGATCGGCGAGTTCCACGGCGCCTCCGTGCGGTCCAACGCCGCCAGCGGCGACACCTCGTTCAGCGAATGGGAGATGGACGTGACGTTCAAGAACGGGGTCCGCTACAAGCTGAACCAGGTGGCGGTCCGGACGTGGAAGGACGGCCAGGTCATCCGCGAGCGCTTCTACTACAACAAAGGCTGATCCACCATGCGCATTCTTACCGCAATTCTTCTTTCCTCGGCCGCCTTTGCCGCCGAGTACACGATCGATCCTTCGCACAGCTCGGCCGGCTTCGGAGTCCGTCACATGATGGTCTCGACGGTCCGCGGCCAGTTCTCGAAGGTGACCGGCAAGATCAGCTTCGATCCCAAGAACCTCGCCGCGTCGAAGGTGGAAGCCTCGGTGGACGTCTCGACGATCGACACCCGCGAGCCCAAGCGCGACGGCCACCTGAAGTCGCCCGACTTCTTCGACGTGGCCAAGTACCCGACGATGACCTTCCGTTCGGCCAACTGGTACAAGGACGGCGCGAAGCTCAAGATCGCCGGTGACCTGACGCTGCACGGCGTGACCAAGCCGGTAGTGCTCGAAGTGGAAGGCCCCTCCCCGGAGACGAAGGGGATGGGCGGCGGCATGGTGGTCGGAGCGACCGCGACGACAAAGATCAGCCGCAAGGAGTTTGGCCTCACCTGGAACAAGCTCCTCGAATCCGGCGGCGCGGTCGTCGGGGATGAAGTGACGATCACCCTCGACATCGAAGCCAACCGCCCCTAACCCTCC
>CAYMTH010000733.1:0-3095 GCA_964393235.1 uncultured Solibacteraceae bacterium
TACGACGGTGGGCGAGATCGTCGAGACCCAGTCCATGACATAGGCGTCGTTGATGCGCTGGAAGGGTTGCTGACCGTCGGTGCCGACCTTGTTGTCGATGCCGTTGGCGGCGCGGTCCTCGGTGCGGTCGTTGGAGCCGTGGCGGATAAAGGCGCGATGCCTGTCGCCGAAGTTCCAGTCGAACTTGAGGATGAGGTTGTAGTATTTGTCCTTTGCGAAGTAGTCCGGGGTGAGGAAGTTCTGGCGGGAATAGCCGACGCCGGGAGTGGAAGCATTTGGCAGCGGCATGTACTTCATGAGCGCGGAGGCGAAGGGAACGATGCGGGCCGCGGGGATCTGGTTGTTGGGGAAGGGCTGGCGGATGGGATTCTGATTGGCGTCGAAGGTTGCGCCAATGGGGTCGTAGATGGTGACCGGGGCGCCGCCGGCGTTGCGAAGTTTCGAGAAGTCTCCGGTTCGCATTTCGGGTTCGGCGTAGGAGTTGCGCAGGGGGCCGGGGGTCTTTTCGCGGTAGTTTTCAAAGCTGCCGAGATAGAAGAGTTTGACGCGGGACTCTTTGGTGAGCAGTTTCGGAATGTGCACGGGGCCGTCGAACTGGAAGCCGTACTGGTCGAGGACGTGCTCCGCGCGGGGCGCGCCGATGGAGTTGGCCTGAAACGTGTTCGCGTCGAGAGCCTTGCGGCGCATGAATTCGTAGACGACGCCGTGGTGCTGCTTACCGCCCGATTTGATGATCACGTTGAACACGCCGCCGCCGGTTTTGCCGTACTGTGCGTCGTAGGAGTTGGACTGGACCGAAAATTCCTGCACCGCGTCGACGATGGGGACGTAGGCGATGTTGTTGTTGCCCATCTGCGCGTTGTTGGGCGCGCCGTCGAGCAGAAACTCGTTCTGGGATTGCTGGGAGCCGTTGACCGACCACTGGGCGATGGCGCCGTTGTCGAAGGGGCGCTGCCAGATGGCCGCGCCGCGGAAGGTGACGCCGGACATCATGGTGCCGAGCATGAACGGGTTGCGGGCGTTGAGTGGGAGATCGGACACCTGCTTGGTGTCGACGATACCGCCGCGTGAGGCGGTTTGGGTTTCGAGCAGCGCGGCCTCGGCGGTGACGGTGATGTTTTCCGTTAGCGCGCCGATTTCGAGAGTGACGTCGATGCCCGCGATCTGGCCCACCTGCAGCGTGATGTTCTCGCGGGTGAACTGCTTGAAGCCCTCGGCGGAGACGCGGAGGACGTAGCCGCCCGGACGGAGGAATGGTACCGTGTAAGCGCCGGAGACTTCGGTGACGGCGTTGGACACCTCGCCGGTGTTCGTGTTGGTGGCGGAGACCTTGGCTCCGGTGACGGCGGCGCCGGACGAATCCAGCACACGGCCGGAGATGGTGGCGCGGAATTCCTGCGCGACCGTGCATGAGACGGCAAGCAGCGCGAACAGCGCAATTTTCATGTTCCCTACCTCGAATGCTCGATCCCCGTTACAGGATCGTTGTCGGACAAGTTGGGGTGATTCTATCCGAGCGAAATCCGCTGCGCAAGTTCTGATGCGAACTGCCGGTGGCCGGCATCTGGCCCGGTATGTCCTTGGCGAAGATGCGCGTGGCGATCATTGGCGGTGCGGGTGGTATCGGTTCGGCGGTCGCCCGGCGATTGCGGGCGAGAGGAGCGGAGGTGGTGCTGCTCGGCCGGTCGCCGGACAAACTGGCGATCCTGGCGGCGGAGATCGGCGCGGAGGCCGAGATGGTGGACGCGACGCGGATGGAGGAGTTGGAAGAGGTGGTCACGGGATTGGGGCGGATTGACGGGATCGTCAATTGCGCCGGAAGCATCCTGCTGAAACCGGCGCATCTGGTGACGGAGACCGAGTGGGCGCAGACGGTGGCGACGAATCTGACGACGGCGTTCGCAACGGTGCGCGCGGGCGTGAAGGTGTTCGGAAATGGGGGAGGTTCGATCGTGCTGTGTGCGACGGCGGCGGCGCGGGTGGGGCTGCCGAACCATGAGGCGATCGCGGCGGCGAAGGGCGGCGTGATCGGGCTCACGCTGTCGGCGGCGGCGACCTATGCGGGGCGGGGCATTCGCGTGAACTGCGTGGCGCCGGGGTTGGTGGATACCCCTCTTGCGGCGCGGATCACCGGCAATGAAGCGGCGTTGAAGGCGTCGTCGGCCATGCATGCGCTCGGGCGGATCGGACGGCCGGAGGAGGTGGCGTCGGGGATCGTGTTTCTGCTCGACCCGGAGAATGCCTGGGTGACGGGGCAGGTGCTCGGGATCGACGGCGGGTTGGGGACCGTGCGGGGGCGTTAGATAATTCTCGGTCAAGAAGTGTAAGGTCCGGCGGGGTGTCCCGTCTGCCGTGTTGTGGGACAGATTCCCACGGTAAAGGAGACACGGCAATGAAGACCATTGAGATGAAGGTCACCGGAATGACCTGCGGCGGGTGCGCGAAGGGCGTGCAGCGAGCGCTGGCGGCCGAGGACGGCGTGACGGCCTGCGAGGTGAACCTCAACGCGGGCACGGCGACGGTGACGTACGACCCGGACGCGGTGAGCGAGGCGGACCTCGCGGGCGTCGTGCGCGGGTTGGGCTACGGGGCCGGGAAGTGAGAGGGGGCGGAGCCATGGAACCGATGTTCATTGGTGTTGGCGCGGTGGCCGGGATCGCATGGGTGAACTGGTACTTTCTGTTTTCGCAGCGGTCCGCGGTGGCCGCGGCCCCGTCGGGCGCGGCGGGACAGGAGGTTCGCATTACGGTGGATGGCGGATACTCGCCCGCGGTGGCGAAGGTCGCCAAAGGAGTTCCGGTGCGGTTGGTCTTCGACCGCAAGGAGAAATCGCCGTGCTCGGAGGAGGTGGTGATCGAGCGGGCTGGCATCCGCACGTTCGTGCCGCCGTTCTCGGAGACGGTGGTCGAGTTCACGCCCCTCGAGGGCGGCGTCTATGAGTTCGCCTGCGGCATGAACATGCTGCGGGGCCGGTTGGAAGTGGAGGCTTGATATGAGCGAGACGACGCAGACAGTGACGATCCCGATCACGGGAATGACGTGCGCTTCCTGCGCGAACCACGTGCGGCAGGCGCTGGACGCGGTGCCCGGCGTGG
>CAYMTH010000734.1:0-3094 GCA_964393235.1 uncultured Solibacteraceae bacterium
CTCCATCTCCTCGCTGAAGCGGTCCCGCATGCGTTCGACGGTATCGGCCAGCGACCGGCCGTCGGTGGTGAGAAAGTCGACGAGGCGTTCCACCTCGCTCGCGTACTCATCGCGGGTGACGGCGTCCTGACAGGGGCGGAGACACTGGGCCATTTCGCCATAGATGCAGCCGGGGTGGTCCGGCGACGGGACCAGTTCTTCCTGGCAGCGCCGCACCTGGAACAGGTCGAGCGTGGCCTTCTCAAACTCTTCGGCGGAGGCGCGCGAGCGGAACGGGCCGAAGGCGAGTCCGCGGGAGGCCGGGCGCGTGGTGACCTGGGTCCGCGGGAAATCGGTGGTGGTGACCAGGCGCACATACGCCGGCAGGCGCAGATTGCAGAGCTTCAGGTAGCTGTCCGGGTGGTGGTGGCGGGCGAGCTGATAGAAGAGGATCGAGGATTCGAGCCGCGAGGAGGTGGGCCAGTAGTCGAGCCGCTCAACGAACCCGCGCAGGTTGAGCGCGGCGCGGCGCCGGTCGTTGGCGGCCAGCAGCCGGCGGACGCGGCGGCCGAGCAGCGCGGTCTTCGAGAGATACGGCTGGCCGGAGGCGGCGGTGAGGCGGAAGACGGCCGGGGCATCGGGCAACCCGGCCAGCAGCGCGTCGAGCTCCGGCCCGGGCGCGGGCAGCGGGACCGCAATCGGCTCAGCGGCCATAGAGCGCGTAGTAGTCCTTTTCGGCGAGCGGCGGGACGTCGCGGACGGCGAGGTTTTCCTCGACGTGCGCCGGGTTGGCCATGCCGACGAGGGAGACGGTGAGGCCGGGCGTGGAGCGGGAGAACTGAATGGCGCGCTGGGCATCGGTCGCCAGCGGGGCGAACTTCGCGGCAAGCGTCTCGGGCAGATTGCGCGTCAGGCGGCCCTGGTAGACGGTCGCGCTGCCGACGACGGTGAGTCCGCAATCGGCGGCCGCGCGCAGCGGCGAGACACCGCCGGGCTGGGTGCGCCGGGTGAACGCCTCCAGCATGGCGAGGTTGAACGGCAGCTGCACGAAGCGGAAGCGGTGGCGCGCGCCGGCGATCTCGCGGGCGATTTCGGCCAGGCGCGGCAGGCTCACCGGGTCCTGCTCGCGGCGGAAGGCGTCCCAGGTGGCGACGCCGTAGAACCGCAGCCAGCCGCGCGCGGCGAGCGCTTCGCAGCGTTCGAAGGCCGCGCGGATCTGCCCGTAGAAGTCAGCCGTCTGCGTCTCCGGATTGTGCAGGTAGAAGACGTCCACCGCCTCGACGTTGAGGTTCGCCAGGCTCGCGGCGAGGTTCTCTTCCAGAAAGTCCGGCGCCAGCGAATGGCCGGGCCGGCCGATCTCGTAGCCGGCCTTCGTGCAGAGCACCAGTTCGTCGCGATTCAAACCCGCGATGGCGCGCCCCACGGCCCGCTCCGACCGCTCGCCGCGATAGTTGCGCGAGGTGTCGATGACGTTCACGCCGGCGGCGACCGCCGCGCGGATCGACGCTTCGTAGCCCGCGTCGGTCGCATCATCGGCCGGGCCGAGATAGGTCCCGATGCCGACCGAACTCAACCGCAGCCCCTGGGCGAGCCGGTGGAAGCCGCTGCTCATCGGCTACTCGATGAACCCGTTCTTGCGCAGTGTGTTTTCGGGCTCGGAGCCCTCGAAGATCGGCAGGCCGGTCTTCATGCGGCCGTGCTCGAGCAGGACGCCGTAGGGCGGGTCGCCGTGCGGGAAGATCTTCTTCAGCGAATCGTGGTCGGGCGAGTTCTTGCCCTTCAGCCCGGTGGATTCCATGAAGTACTGGCCGAAGTGCTTCACACGCGACGGCACACCAATGATGGTGGTCTCCAGCCACTTGTGCTTCGCCATCTCCTTGGCGGCCTGGTTGCAGTGCGAGCATTCCGGGTCATAGAAGTAGAGCAGGATCCTGCCCTGCTGCAGCGAGTACGGCTGGCCTTCGACCGTGATCGACTCCGGCGCCGGCGTGCCCGACTGCCGCGATTCGGTGATGCCGTAGGCGGCCCCGGCCAGCACCAGCGTCGAGGCGAGGATCACGCCCGCGCCGCGCCCGCCATCGCTCTGCCGCGCCCACCAGCCGGCGAGCATCGCCATAGCCATCATCAGCGCGTCGCTCCAGAAAAACGCGGGTCCCACGGCGCGCTTCAACCATGGGAAGCACGTGCAGTCCATGCCCTGCAGCGTCTTGTAGTTCCACCCCATGTAGACCATGAAGGCGATCAGCATGAGCGTGCACAGCGCCGCGCCCCAGCGCCGGTAGCGCGGAACGATGAGCAGTACGCCGCCGAAGACCTCGGCGACGCCGAAAAACACCGCCGTGAACACGCTAAGCGACCCGGGAACCAGCATCTGCGTCATGCGCGTCGCCGCGCCGAGGTGGTCGGTCAGTTTCCACAACCCGGCGCCGATGAAGAACACCCCGATCAGCACCGCGCACAGCCATGCGACGGCGTTTTTCCAGGCCGGGAGTTCGACGAAAGCGGGAACCGGAGAGGCCTGTGCCATACTGTCTTCCATGATCCCCATTTTAGCTGTCCTTTGGATGGCAATGGCGGCCGAGCCGGCGGATCTGGTGGTCCGGAACGCGCGGATATACACCGCCAACCAGGCCCAGCCGCAGGCCCGGGCGATGGCCGTTCGCAACGGCCGGATCGTGGCGATCGGCGACGACGTCAACCCGCTCATCGGCCCGAAAACAGAGGTCCTCGACCTCGCTGGGGCGACCGTCATCCCCGGCCTCATCGACAGCCACGTCCATATGAACGGCCTCGGCCAGCTGCTCGAAACGGCCGATCTGCGCCACGTCAAGACCGTGGCAGAGATCGCCGCCATGGTGCGGCAGCGCGCGGCCCGGCTGCCGAAAGGCGCCTGGATCCGCATGCGCAATTGGGATCAGACCAACTGGGGCGGTGAGTTTCCACTGCATACCGCTTTGACGGACGCCGCGCCGGAACATCCCGTTTTTCTTTCCCGCGTCGACGGCCACGCGGCGCCCGTCGCCGTGCGCCCACGCGGACTGGTGTACCGGGTGCCCATAGCTCGGTGTCGACCGAGACGCCGAAATCGGTTGGAAGAAAGGGTTCGTGGAGGACG
>CAYMTH010000735.1:0-3093 GCA_964393235.1 uncultured Solibacteraceae bacterium
CTGATGCTGATCTTCGCCCGCGAGATTCTGACGCGGAAACCGGGCAGCACGTTCATCGGCGAGGTGAAGTGCAGCCAGATCATGTACGACGAGCTAGAGCGGCTCGGCGGGCGCCCGATCATGTACAAGACGGGGCACTCGCTGATCAAGGCGAAGATGAAGGAAGAGCACGCGGAACTGGCCGGCGAGATGTCCGGGCACATGTTCTTCGCCGACCGCTATTTCGGCTACGACGACGCGCTGTACGCGGCGTGCCGGCTGATGGAGATCGTGGCCAATTCCGGGCTGCCGCTGTCGCGCCAGCTCGACGGGCTGCCGAAGACGGTGTGCACGCCGGAACTGCGGCTGGAGACCACGGACGAGGCGAAGTTCGACGTGGTGGCGCGCGTGGCGGCGCACTTCCGGCAGACGCGGAAGATCGTGGACGTCGACGGCGCCCGCGTCATCTTCCCGCACGGCTGGGGGCTGGTGCGCGCGTCGAATACGCAGCCGGTGCTGGTGATGCGGTTCGAGGCTGAGACGCCGGAGTTGCTGGCGGCCTACCGGCAGGAGGTCGAGGAGGTGCTGGTGCGGGAAACCGGCGGGCCTCTGGTTGAGACACACTAAGAGGGTATGGAAACCATAGACCTCTTTGTGGGCGCGTGGAAGGCGTTCGCGCTGCGCCTTCCGCACGGGACGTTCGAGCAGGGGGAGAACGTAGCCAGCTGCCTGGCCAACGTCGCGCTGCCGTTCCTCAATGCTTCATTCCCGGACCGGCCGCTGACTTCCGCGGCGGAGACGGAAGCCGCGATCGGCCTGGCGGTGCGCCGCAATGCGGCGTGCCCGCACCCGTCGATCGTCGTCGTCTGCACCGACGCCGCCCCGGGCTGGCAGGAGGCCGCGGCGGCGCACGGGCTGGCGCCGATCATGAACCTGACCGGCATGGAGACCGACGAACTGCTGCCGCCCCGGCGGCCGGCACCGGCGGAGCTCGAGATCCGGCCCGTCCACTCCCCGCACGTGGCGACCGACCTGATGGACGTCAACGCGCAGGGCTACGGCATGCCGGTGGAGATGTTCGACGGCCTGGCGACCATGCACCTGTTCCCGACCGACTCGCCGGCCTTCGTCGGCTACGTCGACGGGCGTCCGGTGTGCGGCGCCGCTTCGCTGCCCGTCAACAACACGGTGTACATCGCCCTCGTCGCTACGGTGCCGGGCGTGCAGGGCCGCGGCTACGCGGAGGCGGTGATGCGCCGCGCGATCGAGGCTGGGCGGCAGTTGACCGGATTGACCCGGGTGAGTCTGCACGCGAGCGACGCCGGCCGGCCGCTCTACGCGAGCATGGGCTTCCAGGCGTCGGCCGGGTTCGTCGCCCTTGCGCCGCCGCACTGAGGCCGGGGGCGGTTAATCGCGCCCGGCGGGGACTTCCCGGCGGCCCGAGAGCGGTACGAATACCGGTCCGCCGCAGACGGCCACGCCGATCTGCTGGAACGCCTGCAGAAGGTTGAACAGCAGCCCGTAGATGACCTGCTCGCTGAGGGGCTGGCGGCCGGGGAGCCGGAAGTTGGCGGGCACTTCCTTGGCCAGCCGCACGCGCAGCGCGTCGGGCAGGATGTTGCCCTGACGGTCGCGTTTGTTGCCGACGCTGATCGGGGTTTGCAGGACGTTGCCGGTGGCGCCGTCGATATAGAACTGGCAGCGCGAAAACCAGCCGAGGTTGGCGGGTTCGGCGGCATCGAAGAGCAACAGCGGCACGGCGCGTTTCTCGGTCCAGATGTCGAGCACGACGGCGCGCTCGGTTTCCTGAATCTCGACCTGGAAATCGGCCTGCGCGGCCACCTGCGCGAGCGCCTCCAAATCATATTCCAGCAGCACCAACCGGTGCGACCCAGCCTGAAGCAATTGCATTCGCTTTATTTTAGCGTCTGCCGGGCCGCGGCGACGACAATGCACACCACCGCGTGCAGAATGATTCCGTATTGAAGCCACCGGCGCGTGTACCGGAGGACCAGCAGGATGTCTTCCATTCGCCTATCAGTCTGCGGTCCGGTTTTGTATCGGGGAACCCCGTACACCCCCGGCGCGGTTCCAGGACGAGGCCGCCGCGGCTCCAGTACAAAATTGCGAAAAAGAGTAGAACTTTTCCGCGGGGCCCCGATAAGCGTTAAAGTGCGCGGCAGTTGACCGGCGCTCACACAGTCCCAAGGAGCTACTCTGACCATGAAAAAGTTCGCCACGATTCTTCTGGCCCTCTCGTTCCTCTCCCTCTCGGCCGTCGCCGACGACCACAAGAAGAAGGACGATCACAAGAAAGAGGAGAAGAAGAAGCCGCACTAGGGCGCGATCGTTTCCTCTTCCTTTTGAAAGGCCGCGGGGCTGACCGCGGCCTTTCTTTTTTAGAGCGGCCGGCCCGCCAGCGCCTGCAGCAGCGCCGCCGCGGCCAGGCCCGCCCAGAGCGCGGCGAGCGCGAAGACGGCGCCCGCGCGGCCGGTGAGCCATCCGGCCAATGGCAGCGCCTGCAGCGCGTGCATCCCGACGAAGTGCGCCACGCGCAGGTCGCCGCCTTCGGTGCTCCAGTTGACGACCGGCAGCCCCGGTCCGCCGTCGGGCACGCCGACGCTGTGCCCCATTCGCTGGACCATCAGAAACCCTTCGAAGGCGAAGACAACGAACAGCGCCAACCCCAGCCGGACGCCCCAGACATAGGCCGACGGCGCCGCGCGGAACGTCCAGCGGCAGACGATGGCCGCCGTCACGATGTTGGCGACGATCGCCAGACCCATCACCTGGAACAGCGCTCCGTCGAGCGCCGTCTCGACATTGAAGTGGCTCCGCACGCCGCGCGCGGCCTGGCTGGCGATGATTGCGATTTCGAAAATCAGCGTGCCGGCCAGCACCCGCGCCGCGCGCTCCTTCGCCCGTTCCGCGGCCACGGCCAGCGGCCAGAAATAGGCGAGCGAGCCGAGGTAGATCGCGATCGACGCCGCGAAGTTCATCGGCTTGATCCACCGGTTCAGGCCGGTGATCTCCGTGCCGTCGACGAGGGCGAGGATCGCGAAGAGGACGAACAGCGCGGCGTGCGCCACGGCGGTCCGGCGAAGCAGCGTCATG
>CAYMTH010000736.1:0-3086 GCA_964393235.1 uncultured Solibacteraceae bacterium
CCGTGCCCACGCGCCCGGCCGGCGTCGCCGCCAGCATCGCCGTCATCGCGTCGTTCCACTCCCCGAACGGAATCACGCCTGGCGCCACCGAGTTCACCGTCACCTCCGGCGCGAACGCCTTCGACAGTGCCTTCGTCAACATGATCACGCCGGCCTTCGACGCGCAGTAGTGCGCGTGCTCCGCCCATGGCCGCAGCCCGCCCAGCGAACTGATATTGACGATGCGCCCCGCCCCCTGGGCCTTCATCCGGCGCGCCGCCTGCTGGCAGCAGAAGAACACCGCCTTCAGGTTCACGTCGTGGATGAAATCCCAATCGGCCTCGGTCACCTCGAGCGGGTCGAACTTCGTGAACCGCGCCGCGTTGTTCACCAGCCCGTCGATGCGCCCCAGCCGCGCGTCGATCTCCTCGAACATGGCGACGATCTCCGGCACGCTCTCGAGATTGGCGCGGAACAGCGGCGCGCCCCCGCACTCGGCGGCGGTGCGGGCGGCCTCGGCCTCCGATGTCGAATAGTGGATCGCCACGCGCGCCCCCTCGGCCGCCAGCCGCAGCGCAATCTCCCGACCGATCCGCCGGGCGGCGCCCGTGACGAGAATTACCTTCCCCGCAAGTTCAGACATTCGGATCTCCGTGCACTTCCACTTCCTCGCCGGGGATCTCGTGCGCGATCGCCGCCGGCTGCGGCAGCCGCCCGGTCACGTCGCCCCAGTACCAGAAGAACGCCGTCGTGCTGCTCAACAGTCCGCTCGCGACGCCGATCCTCCGGTTCTCGATATGGTCGCTCGCCAGCCCGGCCGCCGTCATCGAGAGCATCATCACGCCCCAGGTCAACGTCTCGAGCGTAGCAAACACGCGCCCCCGGTACTCGTCGGCGACGATCCGCAGAATCTGCGTGAAGTTCATCACCGAACTAACCGCCACCGCCGCGCGCGACAGCCCGATCATCAGCAGCGCCAGCCAGTACGGCCGCGCCAGCGCGAAGCAGACGTAGGAGGCGCCGTGCACCAGGTAGGCGATCGCGATCGTCTTCTTGTACTGCCCGTAGCTGAACCGCGGCATCAACCGGTGCGCGAAGATCCCGCCAATGACGAGCCCCGCCCCCGCCGAGCCCCACAGCTCGCCGGTGCCCATCGCGCCGCGATGGAAGACCCGTTCGCCGAACAACGGGAAGAGGATCTGTGCCGCGCCGCCGCCCGAGGCCCAGCCGACGCTCACGAAGCCGAGCCCGGCCAGCAGCGGAATCGACCGCATATAGGCGAGGCCCTGTTTATAGTCCTGCCACGGCTTTACCACCTTCGTCTCGTCCAGCGACTGCCGCCGCGCCACGAACGCGTCCGACGGCACGTTCAGCCGTCCAATGCACACCGCCGAAAACAGAAACGACGCGCAGTTGATCAGGAACGCCACCTCGTAGCCCATCGTGCTCGCCGAAAAACCGCCCAGAAACGCTCCGACCGCCGTCGTCGTCCACTGCGTCGTCTGCGTCATCGAGTTTGCCGTGTGCAGTTCGTCCTTCGTCGCGATCGCCGGCAGAATCGACGCCCGGCCTGAGGTGAAAAACGGCGACGCCGCCATCATGCACGCGCTCAGAATATAAAGGATCCACGTCCGCCCCGGCGCCACGCCCAACAAGAACAGACCCGCGAAAACAGCCCGCACCAGGTCCGACCCGATCATCAACTGCCGCCGGTTGAACCGGTCCAGACTCACGCCCGCCAGCGGCCCGGCCAGCAGCATCGGAATCGCCCGCGCCAGCATCACGCCCGCCACCGCGAGCCCCGAGTTCGTCTGCGCCAGAATCAGGCTGAACACCGCAATCGTGTTGAAGTGATCGCCGATCTCGCTCACCACCTGGCCCATCCAGGTGTACCGGTAGTTGCGATTGTTCTTCAGCAGGGCCGCGAAGCCGGCCATCAGACCCGCTCCGAGAAAAACACGCCGGCCATGATCAGTCCGCCGCCGGTCACCAGCGTCCACGTGATCGGCTCGCCGAGCATCGGCAGCGCGAACAGCGTCGCCACCAGCGGCTGCAGATAGCTGAACGCCGTCAGCCGCGAGGCCGCCAGCCGCTTCAGCGCGTACGCCCAGCCGATGTAGCAGAGCACCGACGAAATCACCGTCATGTAGGCGAAGCTCCACCACGCCTTCGCGCTCACCGCCGCGAACGAAAACGTCCAGCCGTAGTAGAAGGTCATCGGCAACAGGAACAGCCCCGCCGCCGCGTAGGAGACCGCGATCACCGCCATCGACCCGTGCTCAGCGGTTAGCTCCTTGCCGTAGACCGTGTAGACGGTAAACGTCGCGCACGCGCCCAGGATCAGCAGGTCGCCGACGAGCGAAGCCGATTGCGAACTCGGCGACGGCTTCTGCAACAGCATCATCCCGCACACCGCCAGCGACAGCCCGACCGCGCGCCAGATGGTCAACCGCTCCTGCCCGCGAAACCACGCCAGCCCCATCACCATAAACGGCGTCAGCCCGATCACCAGCGATGCGTGTCCAGCGCTCGTCATCGACAGCCCGGACAAAAAGCACAGCTGGTTCAGCCCGATTCCGAAGACCCCGATCAGCGCCACGCGCGGCAGTTCATGAAACCGGATCGGCGGCCGGTCCGAGCGCGAAAACTTGTACGCCGCCAGCAGCATGCCCGCGCCGATCAACGTCCGCAGCCCCGCCGCCAGCCCGCCCGGGATCTCCCGCAGCGCGATCTTCGAAAAGACAAAGTTGCCGCCCCACAGCGAGTAGACGGCGACGACGATCAGGTACAACCACCAGTGACCGCCGGGGCGACTGCTGCCTTCGCTCAACGAATCGTCTCCTGCCGCACCGTGATCGAGTCCAGGAACTCCATATCGATGTCGTAGCCGAAGCCCGGCCGGTCGTTCGTCTTGATCGTCCCGTTCGGCGTCGCCACGATCTCCTCGGTCAGCAGTTCCCGCTTCCAGTACCGCTTTGACGCCGAAACGTCGCCCGGCAGAGTGAAGTTCGGCAGCGTCGCCAGCGCCACGTTGTGCGCGCGCCCGATGCCGCTTTCCAGCATCCCGCCGCACCATACCGGAATGTTCGCCGCCTGGCAGACGTCGT
>CAYMTH010000737.1:0-3084 GCA_964393235.1 uncultured Solibacteraceae bacterium
TCTTCGAGTTCGAGCAGTTCGGCGCGAATGGCCGCGCGGAGGACCTGCGCGTCGATCAGATCGGCTTCGCTGAGGCCGTCGAGGTTCTGCGCCTGCAGGAGCAACGCGCGGAGTTCGGCCACGCGCGCCGAGACGGCGGGGCGCGAGAAATCCTCCATGCGGCCGTCGTCGTCGTGCACGCCGACGCCGGTCGCCATCGACGGATTGGCGCGGAGCCACTTCTCCCAATACTCGTCCTCGAAGCGGGCGAACTGGCCGGACGGGCGGCAGGCGGCGAGGAGCGGAATCAGCAAGAGAAGGCGACGCATTTCCACAGGATCGCATTTACAATAGGAAGGGTGTGGGCGCGTAGCTCAGTTGGATAGAGCATCAGCCTTCTAAGCTGAGGGTCCCAGGTTCGATCCCTGGCGCGCCTACCACTTTATACTCCCGTGTCCGGACACTACCCCACCTCCCCTATACCGGCTGTCCATGTTCGGGTCACGCTGCCCAACGGGCAGTACCGTGACTACTCCTTTACGCAGACGTTCTCCATCGGCCGCGTGCCGGAGGTGGAACTGCAGGTGGACGACCCGCACGTCAGCCGGCAGCACGCGACGGTGGGTTTCGCCAACGGGCAGTGGTGGGTGCAGGACAACAACAGCGCCAACGGCGTCTGGGTGGACGGGCAGCGCGTGCAGACGCTGGCGCTGGGCAAGTCGGCGGCGATGCGGCTGGGCGTGGAAGGGCCGTGGGTGGCGATGCAGGTGGAGCTCCCGACGAGCGCCGCGCCGGTGCCGATGCAGGTGCCGGCCGAGCCGGTCGGCGGCGAGACGCGCATGATCGCAAGCATCGCCGACAAGTATCTGCACGGCCGCGACGACCAGCCGGCGGGCGAGCGGACGATGATGATCCGCAAGGCCTTCACGCAGGTGCAGAAGAAGCAGAAGCGGAAGTACGGGTGGATCGTCGGCAGCCTCGTGGTGCTGCTGCTGGGCGTGGCCGGGTTCGCGTGGTACCGCGACCAGCAGGTGCGCAAGCAGACGGCGATGGCGCAGGAGCTGTTCTATTCGATGAAGTCGCTCGACGTCGACATCGCGAACGTCGAACGACTGGTGGCCGAGAACGGCGGCGCGCAGGGCGCCGAGCAGATCCGCAAGTTCCGCGAACGCCGCATGCAGATGGAGAGCCAGTACGACAAGTTCCTGTCCGGGCTGAAGC
The DNA here is from genome assembly GCA_964393235.1 of uncultured Solibacteraceae bacterium. Taxonomy (GTDB): domain Bacteria; phylum Acidobacteriota; class Terriglobia; order Bryobacterales; family Bryobacteraceae. Next base: position 1,201 of record CAYMTH010000737.1, read on the forward strand.
TCTACGACAAGCAGTTGACCGAAGAGGAACGGCTGATCCTGCGCATGGCGCGCGTGTTCGGCGAGTGCGAACTGGCCGCGCCGCCCGAGTTCATGACCGAGGTGAAGAGCTACATCGGCAAGTGGAAGTCGTCGTCGCGGTACAAGACGGCGGTCGACCGGGCGATTTCGAACGGCTACAACGTGCGCATCGCGAAGGAGTTTCTGGACCGCGGACTGCCGCCGCAGTTCTTCTATCTGGCCATGCAGGAGAGCAACTTCGAGCCGTTCATCAGCGGCCCGATGACCTACAAAGGCCACGCCAAGGGCATGTGGCAGTTCATCCCGGAGACGGGTGAGAAATACGGGCTCAAGATCGGCCCGCTGTTCGAGTTCCCGCGCCCCGACCCCGCCGACGACCGGCACAACTGGGAGAAGGCGACCGTGGCCGCGTCGCGCTACATCAAGGACATCTATTCGACCGACGCGCAGGCGTCGGGCCTGCTGGTGATGGCCTCCTACAACTGGGGCGAGCACCGGATCATCAAGCTGCTGCAGTCGATGCCCGCGAACCCGAAGGAACGCAACTTCTGGCAGGTGCTGACGAAGTACAAGGACAAGTGGCCGAACGAGACGTAGGACTACGTCTATTACATCTTCGCGGCGGCGGTGATCGGCGAGAATCCGCGGGCGTTCGGGTTCCCGTTCGACAACCCGCTGGCGCACCTGGAAAAGGCGAAGTAGCTAGCGGATCTCCGAGACAGGGCCGTCGACGTCGTGGAGGCGGATGACCACGTCTTTGCGCGCGGCCAGATCGGCTTCCGGGATCAGGAACGCGGCGGCGGCCATGCGCTCGATCGTTTCCTTCTTGGAGATCTTTTCCTTGGTCGCAATCGAGACCGTGAGCTTGTCGCCGAGAGCCGGCAGGGCCGGAAACAGCGACTTCGCGTCGACTTCAGGGACGAACTGCCCCACTTCTTTCGAGCCGTCGGCGAGGGTGACCTCGACCTCGATGGTCTTGACGATGAAGGGGTAGTCGGACGGGTTCGTGGCGCGGAAGTCGAGCACGATCACCGAGCGGGTGGGGCTGAGCGCGGCGGTGCGTGTTTTGGCGATCTTGCCCTCGAGTTCGAGGTGGGCGCCGCGGGAGGCGAACAGGCCGCCTCCCACGATGGCGCCGATGATCATCAACCCAAGGCCGGCGCAGATGAGGAGGGTCCGGTTGGGCATGGGAGCCTTACGAGTTCCGCTGTTCGGCGATGCGGATCATCTCCGCCATGCACTGGTGCGAGCGCTGGATCAACTGTTCGCCGAAGATGTGGCACTCGAGGGCGATGGTGCCGGTGTAGCCGTCCTTTTCGAGCGCCGAGTAAATGGCCGCCCAATCCAGATAGTCGTTCGGGAACTCCTTCAAAATGCTCTTGCCCTTCACCTGCACGTTCCAGAGCTTCTTCTTCGGCAGCAGCGCGTAGCCGTGCGGGAAGACCTCTTCCTTCATGTGGTGGCCGTTGAGCGGATCCCAGTTGATGCCGAAGGCCTTCGAGGGGATGGCCTTCATGGCGGCGGCGAGTTCGGCGCAGGTGGCGACGTTGCAGGCCACTTCGTTTTCGAGCAGCAGCTTGACGCCTTCCTTCTCGGCGACCTTCACCATCGGTCCGAGCACGTCATAGATGCGGGGCATCAGCTTTTCGGGCTCGGCGGTGCGCAGGAAGGCGAAGATGCGGACCTTGTCGCAGCCGAGGATCTGGGCGGCGCGGATCGATTTCTGCAGCGTCTCCATGCGGTTGTCGAAACTCTGCTGGTCACGGGCGACGCGCTTGGCGCGGGCTTCCGGGGTCTCGGGGCGCTGGCGGACGTAGTCGGTGCCGGGGAGCGCAAATTTACATTGACCCGAGTTGAAGAAGGA
>CAYMTH010000738.1:0-3067 GCA_964393235.1 uncultured Solibacteraceae bacterium
AGTTCTTCGGCCTCGGAGACCGGTTCGGCGCCGGGGCGGGTGGACTCGGCGCCGATGTCGATGATATCGGCGCCTTCGGCTTCGAGTTCGAGGGCGCGTTCGACGGCGCGGTCGACGTCGTTGTATTTACCGCCGTCGGAGAACGAGTCGGGCGTTACGTTCAGGACGCCCATGATGAGCGTGCGGTCACCGAGCTGCAGTTCGCGCTCGGGGAGAGTGATGAGATATCGCTTGGGGCGAATCATCCGGTTACCTTCTTCCATTTTTTTCCGGAGCGGATGACATACTCGCCGGGGAAGGCAAGGGAGATGAATTCGGTCACGCGCTGGCCGTTGACTTCCACCGAGCCGGCTTTGACAAGCCGGTTTGCATCGCTGGTGGAGGCGGCGATGCCGGCTTTCGCCAGCACCTTATCAATACGTAAAGAGGGCTCAGCGATCTGGACCGTCTCAATGTCGGCGGGCACTTCGCCGCCGGCCACGACGCGGACCCACTCGGAGGCGGCGCGTTCGGCGTCGGCGGCGGAGTGGAAATCGGCAATGATGAGCTTGGCGAGCTTCATCTTCGTTTCTTTGGGGTGGGCGTGGCGGAGTTGCTGGATTTCAGAGATGCTCAGGTCGGTGAGGAGCTCATAGTAGCGGAACATGAGGTCATCACCGATGGACATCAGCTTGCGGAACATCTCCTCGGGCGATTCGGTGATCCCGACGTAGTTGCCCTTGGATTTGGACATTTTTTCGACGCCGTCGAGACCTTCCAGGAGGGGCACGGTGGCGACGATTTGGGGAGGCTGGCCGAAGGAGCGCTGGAGCTCCCGGCCGACGAGGAGGTTGAATTTCTGGTCGTTGCCGCCGAGTTCGACGTCGGCCTTGAGGGCGACGGAGTCGTAGCCTTGGGCGAGGGGATAGAGGAACTCGTGGACGGAGATGGGGGTATGGTCGGCGTAGCGCTTGGCGAAGTCGTCGCGTTCGAGGATACGGGCGACGGTGTAGTGGGAGCAGAGGCGGATCATGTCCTCGAACTTCATCGACTCGAGCCAGCGGGAGTTGAAGTCGACGGTGGTTTTTTCGGGGTCGAGGATTTTGAAGACCTGGGACTTGTAGGTTTCGGCGTTGCGGTCGATTTCGGCGCGGGTCATGGGCGGGCGGGTGAGATTGCGGCCGGTGGGGTCGCCGATGAGGCCGGTCATGTCGCCGATGAGGAAGATGACCTCGTGGCCGAGGTCCTGAAAATGCCGCATCTTGCGGATGAGAACGGTGTGGCCGAGGTGGAGGTCGGGTGCGGTAGGGTCAAAGCCTGCCTTCACGCGAAGGGGGCGGCCGGATTTGAGCCGTTCCCGGAGATCCTCTTCGCGGATCATTTCCGAGAAGCCCTTGCGGAGGTAGGTGACCTGTTCGTCGATAGAGAGCGCAGTCACTTCCAACCATTATCGCGCAGTGCGGGGGAGGAACGGGTTCCGACCGGATTTTCGGGCGCGCGGACACCCCTTCGGCGGCGCGGTTCACCCCCGGCGACCGCGGCTGGTCCCACGGGCGGAACGATCGGGCGAGCCGGCCGTATTGCGAACTCAAGGAGTGAGTCGAAATGCGGTTTTTTGTTTCGATCCTGATGATGGCGGGCGGGGCGGGGATTGTGGTGGAGTGGAAGGAACTGGCCCGGACCGAGGACTGGGAGGTGCACCTGCAGCGGGCGGCGGAACTGACCCGGGCACAGAAGGTTGCCGAGGCTGGTCCGCTCTATGCGGTGCTCGCCGAGGCGGCCGAGCGGCACAGTTTTCCGCTGCTGCTCAAGGCAAAATGCGCGAACAACTACGGTACGATGCTGCACCTGAGCGGACAGTTCGCGGCGGCGGAGACGCAATATAAGGAAGCGGCGACGGCGTGGGCGCGGAGCGCGGGGGAGGCGAGCGACGAACATACGACCACGTTGAACAATCTGGGCGAGGTCTACCGGCAACTGGGGAAATACGCCGAAGCCGAGGGGGCGTTCCGGAAGGCGATCGCGGCGCGGGAGGCGATCGGGAACCGCGACCAGTTGCGGCTGGCCTCGGCGTTGAACAACCTGGGGTCGCTGCAGGCGCAGACAGCACCGAAGCCGGAGACGGCGGCGCTTTTCGAGCGGGCACTGCGGATTAAAAGAGAGGTGCTGGGCGCGGAGCATCCGGAGGTGGCCACCACCTTAAACAATCTGGGATCGTTGCGGCAGAACGACGGCGACGACGCGGGGGCGGAGCGGCTGTATCGGGAGGCGCTGGCGATCCGGGAAAAGCAGACGCCGGCGGACCGGCCGGCGCTGGCAGCGGTGCTGAACAACCTGGGCGGGCTGCTGCGGAAAACGGACCGACTGGAGGAGGCCGAGCGGTTGCTGCAGCGGGCGAATCAATTGTGGGAGGAGGCGCTGGGGAAGGACCACCCGACGCTGGCGTCGGGGTTGGGAAACCTGGGAGAGCTGCTGATGGCGGCGGACCGCATTGCCGAGGCCGAGCCGCTGATGCGGCGGGCGGTGGCGATTCAGGAAGCGAAACTTGGCGCGGATCACGCGCTGACGGCGACGACGGTGGACAACCTGGGAGTCCTGTTCTTACGGCAGGGCAAGGCGACGGGAGCGGAGACGCTGTTCCGAAAGGCGCTGGCGGCGCGGCGGGCGAAGCTGGGGCCGGCGGCGAAGTTGACGGTGGCGACGATGCATCATCTGGCGCAGAGCCTGACGGTGCAGGGGCGGTACACGGAGGCCGAGCGGGTGGCGGCCGAGGAGTTGGAGATTCTGGAGAGGGCGGGCGGGGCGGCGGTGGAGCGGGGGTATGCGCTGACTGAACTGGCGGTGATCCAGATGGCGCAGCGGCGTTGGGAGGCGGGGGAGAAGTACCTGGAGGAGTTGCGGGGGATGGCGGCGGAGTTGCGGTCGGAGCAGCGGGCGACGGTGGGGGAGTTGGCGTCGGCGTACGCGCAGATGCTGCGGACGGAGAAAAAGAAGCGGGACGCGGAACGAGTGGAGGGCTTGGCGCGGGGGTTCTTGGGGCGGTAGCGGTTTCGAAAGTGGCCACAGCGTCCCGGAACCGGACAGTCCG
>CAYMTH010000739.1:0-701 GCA_964393235.1 uncultured Solibacteraceae bacterium
CGATCTGTGTTTGCGCGCAGCGGAGGTGTTGGCGGTAGCGGGCGAAAAGGAGCAGGCGCGGCTGAAAGTGGAGAGGGCACTGGCGGTAGGTGTGCCGAAGCGTCTGGTGGAGAAGAGTGAGTATTTAAGGGAAGTAAGGTTCCGCGGTAGATCGAACTGATATTCCGGAAAGGAAGAGAGGAAATGGCTGAGAAACTCTATGGTTACATTAAATTGAAATCTGAAGGAGGTGCAGGTTGTACGGAGCGCGTCCCACCGAAGTTTAACAAGAAGAAAAGCGAAGTGGATATCATTCAATTCAAAAACATCAATTCGCCGGGTGGGGGCAACATCGATGTCTGGATTGAGGATTCTGTCGCGCAGGGGTGGATTGATCCTTTGCCGGGGAAAAAAACACTGGCCCCTGGAGAGACCTGCGAATGGATCATTGTCGCCCCAGGGAAGGGGAATTATCACACCAGGCCCGCGGGTTGCCGATCCGACGACAGGATTGACGATATTCTGATTGACGACTAGCGGAAGTCGAGGGACTAGCCCGCCGCCTTGTTTCCGATGTGTTGGATGCCGCTTTACGGCAGGCCAACCGTAACGTGAACCGCTGTTGCCCAGGCGAGCTGGGTGCGGCAGGGGGCCTCGCGGAGTTCGGGCGGGGGCGCGAGGCCCAGGAACTCGAGGACGCGGTAGAGGGTGGCCGGGTCGCC
>CAYMTH010000739.1:711-2782 GCA_964393235.1 uncultured Solibacteraceae bacterium
CAGCCTCAGCCACAGACAGGCCCGCGTCACTGGCGCGCAGTTGGGCCGCCGCCTCTGGGGCAAGCGCCCAGGCCCTGAGCGTCTCGGCCACGTCGGAAACCCCATTCTTTTTCAAGGCAGAAAACAGCGTGACCCCCACGTCTGACTGCTCGCTGGCCCACTCAGCCAGGGCGGCCTGGGCAGTTTGAAGGGCTTGCTGAGCTTCACGCCCTGCTCGTTCATGGCGAGGGGGAGATGGAGATAGCGGGGCGTGGGGAGGGACAACTGGCGCTGGAGGTGAATCTGGCGGGCCGTGGAGTCGAGGAGGTCGGCTCCGCGGACGACGTCGGTGATGCGCTGGTCGGCGTCGTCGACCACGACGGCGAGCTGGTAGGCGTAGAGGCCGTCGGCGCGGCGGAGGATGAAGTCGCCGCAGGTTTCGACGAGGTTTTCGGTGAATTGGCCGAGGCGGCGGTCGGTGAATTCGATGGGTTCGTTTTCCACCTTTAGCCGGATGGTTCGGGCTTCGCGGCCGGGCGGGAGACCGGCGCGGCAGGTGCCGGGGTAGCGGTCGCCGGCTTCCTTACGCGTGCAGCCGCAGGGGAAGGCGCGGGGGCCGAGCTGGCGGATGGCCGCGGCGTAGAGGTCGTGGCGGCGGGTCTGCCACACCACTTCCTCGTCCCACTCGAGGGCGTAGGCTTCGAGGGTTTTGAGGATCAGACTGTCGGCGCCGGGGACGGTGCGGAGTTCGTCGATATCCTCGATGCGGACGAGCCACTGGCCGCCGGCGCGACGGGCGTCGAGCCAGGAGCCGGCGGCGGCGATGAGGGAGCCAAAGTGCAGCGGGCCGGTGGGGGAGGGGGCGAAGCGGCCGCGGTAGGCGTCAGGCATCAATTTTCAGGACGTCGCGGAGGTAACGGAGGCTGATGGCGGCGCTTTCCCTGGGAGGGCGGAAGGGGGAGGAGTCGAGTTCGGTGGTGAGCCAGCCTTGCCAGGCGATGGCGTCGAGGTGTTTCTTCAGGCCGGGGAAGTCGACGCCGCCGGAGCCGAGGGGGAAGAAGGGCGGGTCGTTCATCATGTCGGGGCGGTCGAGGCGGGTTTTGGCGCCGGCGTACCACTCCTTTTTCGTGTCCTTGAGGTGGTATTCGACGACGCGGTGATGGAGGCGGAAGGCGAGGGCGACGGGGTCGATGCCGGCCATGGTGATGTGGCCGGTGTCGAGGACGAAGGCGACGGTGTCGGCGTCGGTGTGGGCCATGACGTAGTCGATTTCGCGCTGGTTTTCGAACTGGGACCACATGTGGGCGTGGACGGCGAGGCGGATGCCTTCAGCCTTGGTTCGTTTGCCGAGTTGCTGGAAGGTTTCGGAGATGTTCTTGAGGTCCTCGTTGGTGGTGCCGGTGGGGCGGCGGGGGCCGGCGTTGATCTTCAGGTGGGAGCCGCCGAGCTGGCGGACGAAGCGGGCGAGTTTGGTGTGTTCGTCGAGGATCTGGGCGCGTTTGGCGGGGTCCTCGAAGTGCATCTCCATGGGGCCGGAGTTGGAGACGGTGATGATGGAGACGCCGATCTGTTTGGCGCGGGCGACGACGTCGGCGGGTTTGTCGATGTCGTCCTTGAGATAGGAGAAGAACGTTTCGACGTGGCGGTAGCCGACCTCGCGGGACTCGCGGGAGGCGAGCCAGAAGTCCTTTTCCCAGCCGCCGCGGGTGTTGTTGGTGACACCGACCTTGTAGGCGGGTTTGGCCTGGGCGAAGGCGGCGAGGGGCAGCGCGAACAGGGAGCGGCGGGTCGTCATGGTGGGAAGATACCATATCATGCTGGATATGCGGCGATTGATTGTGATGGCGTTACTGGCGGGGGTGGTGGGGGCGCAGCCGGCGGGGCGGCTGCGCGCCAATATCGAGCGGATTGCGCGGGGGGTGAACGCGCAGTGGGGGATCTATGTGAAAGTCCTGGAGACGGGGGAAGAGATCGCGATCGACGCCGACCGGCAGATGGACACGATGTCGACGATCAAGATTCCGCTGATGATCGAGACGTTCCGGCAGATCGAGGCGGGGCGGTTCGGGCTGGGGGACCGGGTGACGCTGAC
>CAYMTH010000739.1:2792-3061 GCA_964393235.1 uncultured Solibacteraceae bacterium
ATGAATATCGTCAGCGACAATACGGCGACCGATGTTTTGTTCGAGAAGGTGGGCGGGGTGGGGGCGGTGAACGCGTTGATGGAGAGCTACGGGCTGAAGGCGACGCGGGCGACGACGCCCTCGAGCGGGTGGTTCGCGGCGCTGGCGGCGGCGCCTTCGGCGGAGGCGTTTCACCGGGCGGGGAAGCACGCCTACGGGTTATCGAGCGCGCGGGAGATGGGGGTGCTGCTCGAGAAGATCGCGAAGGGGGAGGCGGTGAGCAAGGCGGC
>CAYMTH010000740.1:0-3034 GCA_964393235.1 uncultured Solibacteraceae bacterium
CGACACGATCTCCAAGCTCGGAGTTAGCAGCGGCGAAATCGGCAAGGTGATCAAGGTGATCACCTCCATCGCGCAGCAAACCAACCTCCTCGCCCTCAACGCCACCATCGAGGCGGCTCGCGCGGGCGAGGCCGGCAAAGGTTTCGCCGTGGTCGCCAACGAGGTTAAGGAACTCGCCAAGGAAACGGCCAAAGCAACCGAAGAAATCAGCCAGAAGATCGAGGCCATCCAATCCGACACCAAAGGAGCCGTTTCCGCCATCGGCCAGATCGGGGCCGTCATCGCGCAAATCAATGACATTTCGGCCACCATAGCCTCTGCCGTCGAAGAGCAGACCGCGACGACGACCGAAATGAGCCGGAACATCTCGGAAGCGGCTAAAGGCAGCACAGAGATCGTCGACAACATCGCCGGCGTCGCCACCGCTGCCTTTGAAACATCCAAAGGCGCGTCGAACACCCAGGCCGCCGCGACCGAACTGTCCGAACTCGCCGGCGCGCTCCAAAGGATCGCCAGCCAGCTCTAAATCACCCCCACCACCACGCTAAACTGAGAGTGGCGTGCGCATCACCATCTCCAAAGAGAACTACCTTAAGGCCATCGCGGAAGCGCAGGCCGAAGGAGAAACGGTCATCGCCGCCACCCTCGCCCGCTGGCTTGACGTCTCCGCCCCGGCCGTCACCATGGCCACCCGCCGCCTCCGCCGCGACGGCCTGATCGAGATCGCCCGCGACGGTCGCATCTCCCTTACCGCCGCCGGCCGCGAAATCGCCGAACGCCTCATCCGCCGCCACTACCTCATCGAGCGCATGCTCACCGAAGTCTTCGAAATGGAGTGGTACAAGGTCCACGAGGAAGCCGAACAACTCGAGCACGCCGTCTCAGCCGACTTCGAGGCCAAACTCGCCGAAAAGCTCGGCGACGACAAGAACTGCCCCCACGGCTTCGCCCTCGGTCTAGAATCCCGCGAAGACCGCTACAGCCGCGGCCTCATCGCCCTCCACGAACTCCCACCCGGCCGTCAGGCATCCGTTGTCTGCGTTTTCGAACGCGACCGAGGCCTTCTCGAATACCTCGACTCGCTCGGCATCAAACCCGGCGCCATGGTCGAACTCATCGCCCGCAACGTCGATCAGACCGTCACGCTGAACCTCGGCGGGCGCCACGTCCCGCTCGGTACGGGCGCCGCCGAAAAGGTCTGGGTTAGCGCTTTGCCGGTGCTGCGGCCGGACGAGCAGCCGTCGCAGGCTTCGCCGGCGCGGTCGCTTTAAGCAGCGGCTCGATGTGCTTCACCAGCTCCGCCCACTCCGCCTGCGGCCCGCCGTTCGGATTGTTCTGCAACAACCCGCCCACGAACTGTTCCCGCAGAATCCCGTTTTTGTCGATGAAGGCGAACGTCGGCACGTAGAACGGCTTCATCACCGACTGGCTGAAGAACCGGTACCCCGCCTGATTGTCCACCGTCCCCATCGGGTATGTCGCCCCGTACTTCTTCCGGAACTCCGGGAAGTCCTTCCGCTGCTCCTCGGTCGAGGAGACCGCCACAATCTTCAGCCCCTTCGGCCCGTACGTCCGCAGCGCCCGTTCCAGCACCTCCGCCGACTTCTGGCAGTGCGGACAAGTCGTCGAAAAGAACTCCAGCACCACCGGACTCCCCTTCAACTGGCTCAGCTTCAGGATCTGGCCGTTCTCCATCTTCATCTCCAGCTCCTGCGCCGGCCGGTTCACGTCCTCCGCGAATACCAGCCCCGCCGTCAGCATCAGAAACGCGCTCAATAGTCTCATCGATTGGCACCTGCTTGAATAGATTGAAAATACGCGATCGTGGGTTTCATGCCTTCTTCCAGCGTCACTTCCGGCTCCCAGCCCAATACCCGCTTCGCTTTACTGATATCCGGCCGCCGCCGCTTCGGATCATCCTGCGGCAACGGCTCTAAAACGATCTCCGACTTCGACCCGGTCAAATCCCGGATCGTCTCGGCGAACTCCAGCATCGTCCGTTCCACCGGATTCCCCAGATTCACCGGCAGCCGTTCCTCCGACTGCGACAACAAATACAACCCCCGCACCAGATCCGCCACATAGCAAAAGCTCCGCGTCTGGCTCCCGTCCCCGTAAACCGTGATCGGCTTCCCCGCCAGCGCCTGATCGATGAACTGCGGCACCACCCGCCCGTCGTCCAGCTTCATGCGCGGACCGTAGGTATTGAAGATGCGCGCGATATTCGTCCGCACCCCGTGCTTCCGGTGGTACGCCATCGTCATCGCCTCGGCGAACCGCTTCGCCTCGTCGTAACACGACCGCGGGCCCACCGGGTTCACGTTTCCCCAATAGGTCTCCACCTGCGGATGCTCCAGCGGGTCCCCGTAGCTCTCCGACGTCGACGTCACCAAAAACCGCGCCTCGTGCTTCCGCGCCAGCTCCAGCAGGTTCTTCGTCCCAACCGATCCGACGTCCAGCGTCTCGATCGGATACTCCAGGTAATCCTTCGGGCTCGCCGGCGACGCCGCGTGAATCACGCAATCCACCGCCCTAAAGTCCGGCAGCGTCCCGCACACGTCCGCTTCCACGAACCGGAACCGTGCGTGCCCCTCCAGTTGTGCCAGGTTCCTCGCGCTCCCCGTCAGGAAGTTGTCGACGCCAACAACATCGTGCCCCTGCGCCACCAGCAGGTCGCACAGGTGAGATGGCACGAATCCAGCCGCTCCCGACACCAGAAAACGCAAGGATGTCCCTCCAGACTACTTAGTGTAGCGTGGTAGAGATGGAACGCTTGTATCCTGTCGAGACCTGGATCTTTATCCCCCTCCTCCTCGCCGCCCTGGCCGGCTTCGCCCTGCGCGCCGGCCGCGTCGTCCAACTCGTCCGCGCCGCCCGCAAAGACCCGGCCTTCTCGCTCTCCCCCCTCGGTCCCCGGTTCAAGGAACTCTTTTGGGAAGTCCTCTGCCAGGCCAAGGTCATCCGCGAACGCCCCCTCCCCGGCCTCGCCCACGCGTTCCTGTTCTGGGGGTTCTGCGCCTTCGGTGTCGTCACC
>CAYMTH010000741.1:0-3030 GCA_964393235.1 uncultured Solibacteraceae bacterium
GTAGACGCCGGTGTTCCAGGCCGAGCGGGAGGGGGAGCAGACGGGGGCGGTGGTGAAGCAGTGGGTGAAGCGGACGCCTTCAGCGGCGAGGCGGTCGACGTTCGGGGTGCGGACGAGGGGGTGACCGTAGCAGCCGAGCTGCGGGCCGAGGTCGTCGCCGAGGATCCAGACGATGTTCGGGCGTTCGGGCTTGGGCTGGGCGGCCGCAAGCAGGGGCGCGAGCACCGAGAATGCGGAACGTCGAGTGAGAGTCATGCAGATGATTATTTTCTCATGTTCGAAACACCAACAGCCGCCCGGGGGGCGGCTGTTGGTGGGAGTACGGGAAATTTTGGAAAATTTAACTTTCGCCGCCGCCGGTGACGGGGGGGACTTCCGCGGGCGGAGGCGTGGGCGAGGGCGTGGTGGGCGGAGGGGCGGCGGGAGCCTTGGGCTTGGGCGCCGGTTTTTTGGCGGCCGGCTTCTTGGCGGGGGCCTTCTTCACAACCGCTTTTTTTGCGGGGGCGGCGGCTTTTTTCGCCGGAGCGGCCTTTTTGGCCGGGGCAGCGGCTTTCTTGGCCGGAGCGGCTTTCTTCGCCGGGGCGGCTTTCTTTGCCGGGGCGGCTTTCTTTGCCGGGGCGGCCTTCTTCACAGCAGCCTTTTTGGCGGGAGCGGCCTTCTTGGGCGCGGCCTTCGTCGGAGCCTTCTTGGCAGCCTTCTTGGTTGTTGCCATGCTGACATCCTCTCTTGGATCTGTATGTCCGGAATGACCGGAGTTAGGAGTTTACCAGTTCAGGTGAAAGCGTTCAAAGTACCCGTCGTCGGAACGTTTCCGCGCGGCGGCCAGTAACTGGCGGCGGGCGGTAACATCGCCGTCGACGAGGAGACTCAATGCTTCCCCAAAAGCGGGGTACTTTCGCAGACGCGAAACTGTTTTGGCCAGGCGCTCGGGCTTGAAGTGCAGGAAGGCGAGGCGGAGGCGGTGGTGGAGATACTCGGGCCAGCCGACGGGGTAGGGGGACTTTTCGCGGAAGCGGTGGCGGACGACGGCATCGGGGGTGATGACGGCGTCGTAGCCGAGCAGCCAGGTGCGGACGGAGAACTCGTTATCGACGTTGCCGCGCTGGAGCAGGCCGGCGTCCCAGCCGCCGCCGGGGGCTTCGAAGACGTCGCGGCGGATGGCGAGGCAGCAGCCGGGGAGGATGGGCACGGGGGTGGGGACGCGGGGGCGGCGGGCGAGCCAGCGGACCTCCATGGCGGGGCCGCGGAAGGTGAGGCCCCAGCCGACGACGCGCGTGGGCGGGAGCTTGGCGATGCCGGGGGCGGCGGCGCCGACGGCGGGGTTTTCGAGCTGATCGAGGAGCGGGCGCCACCAGCCGGGGTCGAGGCCGAGGTGGGCGTCGGCGAAGATGAGGACGTCGCCGGAGGCGCGGGCGGCGCCGTTCATGCGGGATTTGGCGACGCCCCAGCCGCCGCCGCGGAGGAGGCGGACGCGGCCGCGGCGCCCTTGCAGGAAGGCCGCCGAGCCGTCGGTGGAGCCGTCGTCGACGACGATGATCTCCGAGCGGGGGGGAAGGGTGTCGTTCAGATTTTCGACCGTATCGCGAAGGTCCTGGCCTTCGTTGCGGCTGATGACGACAACGCTGATGCGGCGGCTACTTGCCAAGCGCGGTCTCCTCCAGCCAGATGCTCGCCGACATCCCGGCTACAGCGTACACCATTTCTTTGGCGGAGACATGGAGGCCGACGAGCTGATTGAGCGGACCGATGTTGCGGAGCGACTGGCGGGCGGAGTGGAAGGGGCGGACCTCGAAGGGTTCGCCGGCGGGGCGGCGGGTGGCGGGGTCGAGGCGGCGGGCCCAGATGCAGCGGAAGCCGTCGCGTTCGGCCGTGAAATAGACCGTGGCGCCGTCGGCGGACCAGGCGGGGTCGCGGGCGAGTTCGTTTTCGGCCGAGAGGGGGATCCACTCATCGGCGCGGGCGGGGCGATCAGGGTGGACAGGGACGGCGAAGAGGCGGGAGGAGCCGGCGGTGGAATCGGTGAGGGCGAAGGCGGCCCAGCGGGCGTCGGGGGAGAGGACGCCGCCGGTGATGAGGGTTTTGGGACCGGGGCGGAGGGCGATGGAGCGGGTGCGGCGGGAGGGGGCGTCGAGGAGGATGAGGTCCTCGTTTTCGACGGGCTCGTAGATGACGGCGGCGCCATCGCGGGAGAGGCCGCTGACGGTGCCGCAGCCGGAGCAGAGGCGTTCGGCGGCGCCGCCGGCGGTGGGGACGGAGAGGATGTCGAGCCGGGAGTTGGTGTAGACGACGCGGGAGCCATCGGGGGAAAGCTTGGCGAAGAGCATGCGGCGGTTTTCGGAGGCGAGGGTTTTTTCGGCGCCGGTGGCGAGGTCGCGCAGGAGGAGGGACCAGTTGCCGAAGCGGCCGGAGATGTAGGCGAGGCGGTCGCCGGCGGCGGAGATGGAGGGGGCCCAATCGGGGGAGAGGCGCTGGGAGAGGCGGCGGGGCGGGGCTTCGGGGGCGAGGGGGGCGGCCCAGATGTCGACGTTGCGGGTTTCGTCGGAGAAGACGGTGCGGGCGAGGCCGTTGGCGGCGGCGTAGGCGGCGTGGAGCTGGCGGCCGGGGCCGAGGGTGCGGCGGCGGGGCGGGCCGTCGGGGCGGAGGGCGTCATCCACGGGGAGTTCCCAGAGATTGTAGGCGTCGCCGCTATCGAGGGCGTAGAGCAGGCCGCCGGCGCGGGCGAGGGGCGGGACGAGGAGGCGGAGGCCGGCGGTGCCGGTGGCGGCGGCGGCGCCGAGGGGGCGGGGATCGCCGCCGTCGAGCGGGAGGAGCCACCAGTCGCGGGAATCGACGGCGGGGGTGCGCATGCCTTCGACGATGAGGGCGCGGCCGTCGGGGGACCAGAGGGGGGAGCGGGTCCAGGACATGCCGGGGTCGAGGCGGCGGGGGGCGCCGCCGGTGGCTTCGACGACGTAGACGTGGGCGGCGTCGGGGAACAGGGAGCCTTCGCGGCCGGACCAGTAGGCGACGAAGCGGCCGTCGGGGGAGAAG
>CAYMTH010000742.1:0-464 GCA_964393235.1 uncultured Solibacteraceae bacterium
ACGAGCATAAAATGCGCGTGTGGGTTTACCAAGGGCTGTCGGGCTGGATCTGGAGTGCTCCCGGGTTTCGCTCCCAGCAGTTACTCACGAATCCGGTCTGGATCGCCATCAACTGTCTGCTGCGTGCTCGCGGCTTGCGATTCTCTACGGCGGCCGAGTGCGAACAGTACTTCGACGTATCGGCTGCTATCGCGGCGGCAGCCATCTGCGACTTGAGCGTTACCAAGGTCGTCGGTACGGGAACCGAGACCCAGTTCCGCTTCAACGGGATTCTGCAGGAAGAAAAGCCGCTGCGCGACTGGATCCAGGAGATTCTCATGACGGCGCTCGGCTACTACACCTTCGCCTTCGGGCGGCTCAAGGTCGGCATTCGCAACAACTCCAGCGTCGTCGAGGCGTTCACGAACGGCAACATCCTGTTCAATAGCCTGAAGCTGAAGCCCATCCGGCCGACCTTTAACCAC
>CAYMTH010000742.1:474-1515 GCA_964393235.1 uncultured Solibacteraceae bacterium
CCGCGAACTTCGCGGACGAGGAGTTCGAGTTTCTTCGGAACACGGTCACCCTCTATGACATCGACCAGGCGCAGTTGATCGGTGGGGCCACGGCGCCCGTTTTTCTGAAGAGCGAGATGAATCTGGTTGGCTGCCCGTCGAAGTCGCAAGCGGCGCGGGTCGTTACCACGCGGCTCCGCGAGGAACTGGGCGGCTACAATCTGACCCAGCAGCGCAAGGCGCGGGGAATCTCGTTCCGCACGACGGTGCTGGCGTTGAATGTCGAACCCGGCATGGTCTGCTCGATGACGCATCCCGATATGCCGGATGGCGCGGGCGAGTTCCGCGTCTCGGGCTGGCGGCTGAACGGAGACTACTCGATCGACGTCTCCGGCCGAACGACGACGGACGAGATGTACGACCTGACGGTCGGCCCGAAACCCGCCGATGTTGTCGCAGCGCCCGTGCCGGCGGAGATCGGCTTCTCGAAGATTCCGGTCCCGCCCTGGGGCGGCAACGTCGAGACGCCCCTCGCCGGCAACCCGTTGTACAGCGTCGGCGAGAAGTTCTTCGGCCTGCGGCTCGTGTACGAGGATCTGGCCGACGTGGGGACGCTGGCGAAGCTCGAGGTTAGCGGTGCTGCCCCGGTGACCAGTTTTTACACTGACGCTTCGCCGGGTGCGATCTCGTACTCAACAGACACCACAGGCGGCACGATACCGGCGAACAGCTACGTGACCATCGTCTTCTATGGGATCGACGCGGCAGGCAAAATGACCTCGCCTTCGTCGCCGGTCACGGTCCGCGTGGGCGCGGGAAACACAAACCGGATCACAGTCGGCGGCATCACCTGGCCGGCGGGTGTGACGGGCTACTGGGTCTTCGCTTCGACCAACTACGGCGCGCTGTGCCGCCAGATTGCCGCCTCGGGCGCGCCGGCTTCGTTCACCCTGGGGAGTCTTGCCGCAGTGCGGAACTACACGCTCCCGTCCAGCGCGATCAGCCGCGTGCGGATGCTGGTGTACCGGCTGAAACACTCGGGCGTGGACGGCCTCGCCATCG
>CAYMTH010000742.1:1525-3020 GCA_964393235.1 uncultured Solibacteraceae bacterium
CGGCCACGGGCATGTCCGCCACCGCGCGGCGCTCGCGCGCGGGCATTTCCGGCCCCACGGGCGGCGCCAGCGCGTCGGTGCCCAAGGCGTCCGCCTTTGGCGTGCCGGACGGCCTCGCCATCGGCGCAGTCGGTGCGGCTACGATCACGATCACCGGTGCCGTCTGGACGGTCAACGAGTGGGCGGGCCGCATCGTCTCCATCATCAGCGATGCCAGCGATGGCTCCGCGCAGATCCGGGACTATACGATTTCCTCGAACACAGCGGACACATTCACAGTCGCGGGCACGCCGCAGACGGACGGCGTCGAACCAGGCGACGTGCTGATCCTGCGCACCAAAGCGACCAGTTTCTCCGCCACCACCATCGGCGATGCGAAATGGCAGAACGCGAGCTATCCAGCCGGGATGACGCCCAACGAGGAACGCGGCTTGCTGATCCGGATCATCGGCGGGGCTGGGAAGGGACAGGTTCGCCGGGTCGTCGCCAACTCTGCCACCGTGCACACCGTCGATCAGCCCTGGGACGTGACGCCGGACGCGACCAGTGTCTATATCGTCCAGGAGCCCGGCTACTCCTACGCCGCCGAGTCCTCGCCGATCGACAACGATGCGCCCGACAATCTGATGGCGCTGACGCTGCCGGTAGACAATCTGCTCGGCCAGACGCTGCTCGTTGAAGTGCAGACCATCGACAAGTTCGGCGCGGCGTCGGCGAGCGAAAACAACCAGTGGAGAGAAGTCTACCTGCCCGGGGATCCGGGCACCGTAGCGACCGCCGAGGTGGGAATCTCCTATGCCTGAGTTTGCCAATCGAATCTCGCGAAGTCTCGGTGAGAAACTGGGCGAGCAGCCCTCGGCGCTCGACTTCATCTCCGAGGCACAGCACGCCGCGGTGCGCGCCGGGACCGCAAGCGCCAACCTGACGAGCGCGATCCAGAACGGTCTGAACGCTGTGGCGAACGCTGGCGGTGGCGTGCTGTATCTGCCCTGGGGCGTTTATCCGGTGATGGACCTGACGGTTCCCGGGAACGTGTTCCTGCAAGGTGATGGTGGAGCGCGTACGATTCTCAAGAGAATCGGGAACCTTCCGACCGGACGCGGTGTCCTTAACTTTGCGGGGGCAAAATCTGGCTGCGGGGAACTGGCGATTGATGGCCAGGTCACGACTCCCGCGACCGCGCTCTACAGTGCCTTGAGCGATCCGTCTGCTTCGCTGCTGGTCGCCAACTCGTCGATTCGGATCCACCCGGGCGCGAGCGACATCACCCTGTTCCGCTGCCGGATCTTCCACACGGGTGGTTACGCTGTCCACATCGATGCTCGCACGGCGAACGTCTACCGGGTTGAGATCATCGAGCCGCACCTGCACGATAACCGCTCGTTCCTGTTCGGGGCAACGGCGGGCAGCGAGATCTACGGAAGCTGGACCGGCGGAATCCTCTCGCAGGGCGATGGACTGACGAACAGCTACGGCGTACGGGGACTCACGGTCC
>CAYMTH010000743.1:0-3018 GCA_964393235.1 uncultured Solibacteraceae bacterium
CCCGAACTCCGCGCCCTATACTGCGATCAAGCACGCCATTACCGGCCTGACGAAATCCATCGCGCTCGACGGCCGGCCGTTCAACATCGCCTGCGGCCAGATCGACATCGGCAACGCCGCCACCGAGATGACCGAGCGCATGACGCAGGGCGTGCCGCAGGCCAACGGCACGATGATGGTGGAACCGCGCATGGACGTGCGGCATGTGGCCGACGCCGTGCTGCACATCGCCAATCTCCCGCTCGACGCCAACATCCTGACCATGACCATCATGGCGACGAAGATGCCGCTGGTCGGGAGGGGTTGACATATCATATACACTGTATGAGTAATGCCTAAGGGCGACGCACTCGGCGGTTTCGAACAGCTGGTTCTGCTGGCGCTGGCGCGGCTCGGCGACGACGCCTATGGTGTCTCGATCCGGCGCGAGATCAGCGAGCGGACGGGGCGGGAGGTCAATATCGGCGCGGTTTACGCGACGCTCGACCGGCTGGAGGCGAAGGGGCTGGCGGTGTCGGAGACGGGGGAGCCGACGGCGGAGCGGGGCGGGCGGGCGAAGCGGTATTTCCGGCTGACGGCGGCGGGGGCGGCGGCGCTGGAGGAGGCGTGCCGGGCGTTGGAGAGCATGATGCGCGGGCTGCGTCTGGGGGAGGTCCGGTGACGCGCCTGCTGTTCAAGGTCTTTCTGCCGCACGCGCCGGAGTATCTGCTGGGCGACCTCGAAGAGGAAGCGCGCGGCCGTTCGCGGCTGTGGCTGGTGCGGCAGGTGCTGGGCGCGGCGGCGCGGCAGGCGCAGTGGCTGGAGCCGGCCGCCGCGGCCGCCTTTCTGGTGGGCCTGCCGCTGGTGGGGCTGGTGGCGCTGCGCCGCTACGTGCTGACGCTGGTTTTCTTTCGCGAGTCGGCCGATTTCACGGCCGGGTCGACGGCGCTGTTCGCCTTGCTGCTGGCCATCGCCGCGGCGGCGGCGACGCGCGCGCTGGGCGGCCGCTGGACGGCCGTTTTCTTTGCCACTGTACTGACCGCGGCGGTGGCCGCGATGACCGATTCTCCGCTTGTCCTGACCGCCGCCGCCTTTTGCGGCGGTTCGCTCGCAACGCTCCCAGCCCGCCAAGGAGGCGTCTCATGAAGTGGCTTAAGTCCGGAGCAATCGGCTTCGTTTCGCTGATCGGTCTCGCTGTCGTCGTTCTCGTCGCGCTCGGTTTCCGCCCCGGCGCGGGGGAGACGACCGTCACGGTGGAGGTCAACCGCCCGCCGGCGGAAGTATGGCAGTGGCTGGAGGATAAGGACAAGTTCAAGCAGTGGGTGAGCTGGACGGTGGACGTGAAGGACGAGGGGCCGGCGGGGGTGGGCGGGAAGCGCCGCGTGACGATGCGGGACCCGAATATGGACAACCAGCTGATGTTCATCGACACGGTGACGACGGAATATCGCGAGCCTGCGCACATGCGCGTCGAGATGAGCTCGCCGATTGGGTTTCAGGGGTACTTGACTTACGATCTGGAGGACCTCGGCGGCCGCACGCGGTTGACGCAGTTCGGACACTTTACGTACTCGATCTGGTGGGCGCAACTGCTGGAGCCGCTGGTGACGCCGGCGGCGAAAAAGAAGGACGAAGAGGACCTCGCCACGTTGAAGCGACTCGCGGAAAAGTAGTTGATATAGTGGGGGCATCTTACCTACTTCAGGAGGCCGCGTATGTCCCCCTCACGCCGTCATTTCTTCTTCGGTTCGCTGCTTGCCGGCGCTGTTCCCGCCGCCGGGTTCGGTTCGTCCGCGTCGTTGAAATCTCTCGGTTATAAATCCCCCTCGGAAAAGCTCAATATCGCCGCCATCGGGTCGGGCGGTAAGGGCTACACCGACATTAATGGCTGCACGGGCGAGAACATTGTCGCCCTGTGCGATCCCGACGACAAGCGCGCCGAGCGCACCTTCAAGCTGTTCCCGAACACGCCGAAATACAAGGATTTCCGCGTGATGCTCGACAAGCACAAGGAGATCGACGCCGTTCTGGTCTCCTGCCCGGACCACGTGCACGCGACGGCGTCGATGTGGGCCATGTCGCGCGGGAAACACGTCTACTGCCAGAAGCCGCTGACGCGCACGGTGTGGGAAGCGCAGCAGTTGACGACGGCGGCGGCCAAGTACGGCGTCGCCACGCAGATGGGCAACCAGGGCTATTCGAACCCGGGCGCGCGCGAGTGCGCCGAGATCATCTGGAGCGGCGAGATCGGCAACGTCACCGAGGTCCATGCCTGGACCGACCGGCCCGGCCGCTACTGGCCGCAGAACCCGGACGTCGATCCGAAGCCCGAGCCCGTGCCCGCCCACCTCGACTGGCAGGCGTGGCTGGCCGCATCTCCTGACCGTCCGTACTCCTCCGCCATCGCCCCGCACCACTGGCGCGCGTTCCCCGAGTACGGCTGCGGCGCCATCGGCGACATGGCCTGCCACATCATGGGCACGCCGAACATGGCGCTGCGGCTGGCGCTCACCGGCCCAACGAGCGTCGAGTGCATCAAGAAAGAGGGCGTCGGTAAGCACACCTTCCCGCACAAGACCGTTATCCGGTTCGACTTCCCGGCCCGCGGCCCGCTGCCTCCCGTGAAGGTGTTCTGGCACGATTCGCTGAAGGAGTTCCTGAAGTTCGACGGAATTCCGGACGGCGAGTTGATTGGCGACAAGGACAACAACGGCAGCCTGTTCATCGGCGACAAGGGCATGGTGACGACGGGCTGTTACGGCGAGCGCACGCGCCTGCTGCCGAACGCGCGGATGAAGGACTACAAGATGCCGCCGCAGTTGCTGACGCGTTCGCCGGGCCACTATCGCGACTGGATCCGCGCCTGTAAGGGCGGCGACCCGGCGTGTTCGAACTTCTCGGCGGCGGGGCCGTTTGTGCAGTGGATGCTGCTCGGCTCGATCGCCATGCGGTACGAAGGGAAGCTCGAATGGGATCAGACCGCCGGGCGCTTCACGAACAACAAGGAAGCGAACCAGTGGCTGAAGCCGGTGTTCCGCA
>CAYMTH010000744.1:0-3017 GCA_964393235.1 uncultured Solibacteraceae bacterium
CGAAGCCGCTGATCAGCGCACCTCCTCCCAGCACGAAGAAGATGCCGATCAGACGATCGTCCTGATAACCCCATGCGACGGGATAGCCTGCGGCAATCAGCAGGACGGCGATTGCGGCCGCGCGCAGGATGCCCAGCGTCCCGTCCTTCAGGGTCAGCAGGAAGATCTTCTGCGCCGCCGGCTTGAAGTCGGCGTACGGCGTCGACACGGCCGAGTACTCCCGCAGCACCGGCTGCGCCACCTCGGGCTTATAGTCCGGGTTGACCACCAGGATCGGCGCCGGCGGCGCCACGTTCTGCTGGTTCACGAACACGACCGGCGGAGCCATCGGCGCCGCCACCACCGGCTGCGGATACCACCCGCCCCCGCCCACGAACACCGGCCGCGGGTAGATCGGCCTGGTCCCCGGCGCCACTGGCATCGGCCGCCCGGCCACGCTCCGGCTCAGGTTCGTCGCATGGTTCTCCATCGCCGGCGGCAGCGGCACATGCGGCATCCCGGTCGAGTGCTGCGGAAACTGCGGTTGCGCGAAGAGCGCCAAGGAAGCAAAGGCAAATAGGCGGATCAAAGAAGCACCCCTGCCTATGAGACTAGTCGTCCCGCCCGCCAGGTTGCAACTAAGTCACAATGGGACATGCCGGAAACGCGCCACTCCGTCTGTGCCCTCGATTGCCCCGACGCCTGCTCCGTCCTCGTCCAGGTCGAAGACGGCCGCGCCACGAAGCTCAAGGGTAACCCCGCCCACCCTGTCACCCGCGGCTTCCTCTGCGCCAAGGTCACCCGCTACCTCGACCGCGTCTACCACCCCGAGCGCCTCCTCTACCCGCTGAAGCGCACCGGCCCCAAAGGCGAAGCCCGCTTCGAGCGCATCTCCTGGGACGAAGCCCTCGACACCATCGCCGCCCGCCTCTCCCAGGCCTCCCGCGAGTTCGGCCCCGAGTCCATCCTCCCCTACTCCTACGCCGGTTCCATGGGCCTGCTCAACGCCTCCGGCATGGATCGCCGCTTCTTCCACCGCCTCGGCGCCTCCCGCCTCGACCGCACCATCTGCGCCTCCGCCGGCTCCTGGGGCCTCACCCAAACCCAGGGCTTCCGCTACGGCACCGCCCCCGAGGACTTCGTCCACTCCCGCCTCATCATCGCCTGGGGCGCCAACGTCCTCGCCACCAACGTCCACCTCTGGCCCTTCATCGTCGAGGCCCGCCGCGCCGGCGCCCGCTTCATCGTCATCGACCCCCACCAGAACAAGACCGCCCTCGCCGCCGACCTCCACCTCTCCCCCCACCCCGGCTCCGACAAAGCCCTCGCCCTCGGCCTCATGCACGTCATCTTCCGCGACGGCCTCGAGGACCCCGCCTACCTCGCCCGCCACGCCCCCGGCGTCGACGACCTCCGCGCCCTCGCCGCCCAATACGACCCCGCCCGCGTCGCCGCCCTCACCGGCATCGATGCCGCCACCATCGAGACCCTCGCCCGCGACTACGCCAACACCCGCCCCGCCGTCATCCGCCTCAACTACGGCGTCCAGCGCAACTCCAACGGCGCCACCGCCGTCCAGGCCATCGCCATGCTCCCCGTCCTCACCGGCGCCTGGCGCGACCAGGGAGGCGGCCTCCAGCTCTCCACCTCCCAGGCCTTCGCCCTCAACCGCCCCGCCCTCGAAATGCCCGAGCTCCAGCAGCGCTCCCCCCTCGGCCGCGAAGCCCGCCTGGTCAACATGTCCCAGCTCGGCCACGCCCTCACCGAGCTCAACCAGCCCCCCGTCAAGGCCCTCTTCGTCTACTGCTCCAACCCCGCCGCCGTCGCCCCGGACCAGCCCCGCGTCCACGCCGGCCTCGCCCGCGAGGACCTCTTCACCGTCGTCGTCGAGCAGATGATGACCGACACCGCCGCCTTCGCCGACATCGTCCTCCCCACCACCACCTTCCTCGAACACACCGACCTCTACACCGCCTACGGCCACTACCACCTCCAGTTCGCCCGCCCCGCCCTTCCCGCGCCCCGCGAGGGCCGCCCCAACGTCGCCATCTTCCAGGCCCTCGCCGCCCGCCTGGGCCTCGACGACCCCGCCCTCCACGAGTCCGAGGACCAGATGCTCCGCACCCTCCTCGCCTCCGGCCACCCCTTCCTCGAAGGCATCACCCTCGAACGCCTCGATGCCGAACACTCCGTCCGCCTCAACCTCCCCGACCCCTTCCTCCCCTTCGCCGAAGGCGGCTTCGGCGGCCCCGAAGGCAAGGCCAACCTCAGCCCCGCCAACCTCGACTACACCCCGCCCCCCGAGTCCCGCCTCGGCTCGGCCGCCAACGGCGCCTACCCCCTCGAGCTCATCTCCCCCAAGGCCGCCGACGCCATGAACTCGACCTTCTCCTACCGCCCCGACCTCGACGCCGAGCTCGCCCTCGCCTGGCTCCACCCCGACGACGCCGCCTCCCGCGGCATCGCCGACAACGACCCCGTCCGCCTCTTCAACGACCGCGGCGAGGTCCGCCTCCGCGCCGCCGTCGCCCCCCGCACCGCCCCCGGCGTCGTCGCCGTCCCCGCCGTCCGCTGGCCCAAAAATAGCCAAGCCCGCGCCGGAATCAATACACTGGTATCGGACCGTCTCACCGACTTCGGCGGCGGCCCGACTTTCTATAGTTGCCTCATCCAGGTGGAACGATGCGCAGACTGATCCTCGTGGCCCTCGCCCTCGTCGCTCTCAGCGGCTGCAAGAAGGCCAAGCAACCCAACCAGTACGTCGACGAAGGCGCCAGCCAGCTCTCCAGCGCCGTCAACGTCGCCGACCCCAAGACCGCCATCCAGCTCCTTCGCGGCTTCCATGACGTCGAGAACAACGCCTGGCGCTGGACCGGCCCCAAGTTCGCCGTCGCCCTCCGCCCCCCCGCCGGCGTCAGCGCCGACGGCGCCAAGCTCTACCTCGAATACGCCGTCCCCGAGCTCTTCCTCCAGAAGGTGCCCGAGACCACCCTCTCTGTCACCGTCAACGGCAAGCCCCTCGACCCCGAGAAGCTCAA
>CAYMTH010000745.1:0-3002 GCA_964393235.1 uncultured Solibacteraceae bacterium
GACGTCCTCGATGCGGCAGTTGCGAATGGTGAGTCCGCGCGCGCCGGCGACGTCTTTGATGCCGGCCTGGAACGCGATGCCCGCGTTGCGAATGGTCAGGCCTTCGAAGATGTGGTGGTCGGCCGCCATGACGTCGAACAGCGTGAACGCGCCGTCGCCGTCGAAGATCACCTCGCCGTCGCCGGCCGCGCGGATGACGATGGGCCGCTGCGCGGTGCCCTTCGCCGTCAGGTGATAGGTGCCGTCGAAATCGAGGCCAGTGGGGTCGGAGTACTTCAAACGATCGCCCTTGTAGAGCCCGGCGTGCACCAGGATGATGTCGCCGGAGCGGACGGTGCGCTCGCTGACCACGGACCAGTCGCCGTTGCCCGAGCCGTAGTAGGCCTTCTTCAAACCGGTGAACGACGGCTCCTGTTTCGGCCCCTTCCAGTTGGGCGGATAGACGTGGAGGACGCGGCCGTTCTTGAGCGCCTGTGGCTCGGCTCGCGTGCGGACCTTGACGGTGCGGACGGCATCGCGCAGAACGCCGTCGGGATCGCGCATCGTGAAGCGGGCCTCGTATTCGGTGTCCGGGTCGAGGTCGAGCAGGCTGCCGGCGAACTTCTCGGGGACGACGTAATCGAGCCCGAGGTCGGGGCGGAAGACGCGTTCGCCGCCCATGCGCAGCAGCGGCATCCCGGGCTTCCATGCGGCGTCGCCGGCCCTGCGGTAAGCGACTTCGACGGTGGCGTTGCGGTTGTCGTCGCCGGAGAGCGGCCATTCAAAGCCGAGGCAGATGAGCGTGGGGCGCTCGACGAAGAGTTCGCCGGGATTGGCGGCGTTGTAGGGCTCGGGCTTGACGGGGGGGCGGTTGACGAAGCGGACCCAGCCGAACGCCTGCGGCACGTGGAAGTTCGGGCGCGGCGTCGAAACGGGGGACCATGTGGAGTATTGCGCGTTGGTCTTGCCGCCGGCGCGGTTGAGGTTCAGCCGCCACTCGTCGCCCTCGCGCGGCGGCGTGTGGGCCGCGTCGCGGACGAAGTTCTTCAGCGGAATGGCGAGCTCGAGCGTCCAGTAGGTGTCGTTCGGCGAATCGTGCTTCACGCGCAGGCCGTGCAGCGAAGTGCGCAGGCGCACGCCCTCGGGTTCGGAGTTGAAGGGGCCGTTGTACCAGTCGGCGCGGATGAAGTTGAGCATGGTGCCGATGGCGTTGATCTCGAAGCCGTAGTAGTTGGTGAGCTTGGCGGGATTGGGGCTCAGGAAGATTTCGACCGCGTCGTCGAGCGACACCGGGCCGTGGCGTTCGACGACCTCGGCGGCGATGTGCTTGTCGTGGCAGTAGTAGGCGACGTAGAGGTTCTCGTCGTCCCAGAGGATCTTGGCGACGGTCTGTTCCTTTTCGCCCGCGGTCCACCAATTGAAGTGGAAGTCGCCGGCGGCGGACGCCTGGCGCCACGCGGGCTCGTCGAGGATGCCGTCGACGACGATGCGGCCGGCGGCGCGGTGGATCTCGTAGCGGGGCAGGGACTGCGGGAAGGCCGGCAGAAGGAGCGAGGCGAGGAGCAGCAGGCGGCGCATGAGGTCATCATAACGGGACGGTGCGCGGCCGGCACTATGGCATAATCGGCGGTCATGACACAGACGCGACGTGGATGGTTGCTGGGCGCGGCGGGAATGGCCGCGGCGGGAGCTGACGAGAACTACTGGTCGACGGTGGCGCGACAGTTTCCGCTCGAAGCCGGACTGCTGTACCTGAACGCCGCGAACGTGTGCCCGGCGTCGCGGCCGGTGATGGACCGGCACCTGGAATTCCTGCGCGATTTCCACGCCAATCCGTCGTTTCAGAATCGCGACAAGTACGTGGCCATGCGCGAGTCGCTGCGCGGCAAGGCGGCGCGGATGCTGCGCGTGGCCGCCGACGAGCTCGCGGTGACGCGCAATACGAGCGAGGGCAGCAACCTGATCGTGAAGGGCGTCGACCTGAAAGCGGGCGACGAGGTAATCGTCACTTCGCACAACCACCCGTCGAACCTCGATTCGTGGAAGGTTCGCGCGCGGCGCCACGGGTTCACCGTGCGCGTTGTGGACACGCCGGTCGGGGCGGTGAGCGCCGGCGCGCTGTACGGCGGAATCGAGCGCGCGCTGACGCCGCGAACGCGCGTCATCGCGATCACGCACCTGACCAGCACGACCGGCGTGCTGTACCCGGCCAGGGAGATCGCGGAGTTGACGCGGCGGCGCGGCGTGTGGATGCACCTGGACGGCGCGCAGACCTTCGGCGCGCTCGACGTCGACCTCGCCGCGATCGGTTGCGACTCCTACGCGACAAGCGCGCATAAGTGGCTGATGGGGCCGCTCGAGGCCGGACTGCTGTGGGTGCGTGCGGGCCGGTTGGCGGAGCTGTGGCCGTCGATCGTCACCGCGGGCTGGGCGGAGGATCTGAAGGGCGCGCGGAAGCTCGAGGTGCTCGGCCAGCGGGACGACCCGCGCGTGGTGGCGCTGGAGGCCGCGCTCGATTTCGTCATCGGGATCGGCATGGGAAACGTCGAGGCGCGCATGCGGGCGCTGGCGACGCGTGCCAAGACCGCTCTGGCGGCGATCGGCGGCGTGGAGTTGAAGACCCCGCTCGACCCGGCGCTGAGCGGCGGCGTGGTGAAGTTCAAGCTGCGCCGTGTGGCGACGAAGGACGCCTACGACCGGCTGTGGACGCGGCACCGCGTGGCCTGCGCGTCGACGCTCACCGGCGAGAGCGAGGGCATCCGCTTCTCGCCGCACATCTACAATTCGCCGGCGCAGGTGGACGCGGCCGTCGCCGCCGTGCGCGAGATGGCGGGGTAGCGCCCGGGCCCCTATCATGGGGAATATGCCCGAGATGACCCCGGAGCGCTGGCGCCGGATTGACGATCTTTTCAACCAGGCCGCGGACCTGCCGGCCGCCGAACGCGCCGCGTTCCTGGACCGCGAAACCGCCGGCGACACCGACTTGCGCTCGACCGTCGAGGAGATGCTGGCCGGGCTGACCA
>CAYMTH010000746.1:0-2999 GCA_964393235.1 uncultured Solibacteraceae bacterium
CAAAGCCAAACGCGTCATCGACGCCAAAAACCACGTCGTCTCCCCCGGCTTCATCGACCTCCACGTCCATCGCCAGAACGACGAAAACAACCGCTACAAAGCCCGCGACGGCGTCACCACCTCCCTCGAACTCGAAATCGGCGTCTCCCCCATGAAGAAGTGGATCGACGAACGTCGCGGCAAGTCCCTCATCCACTACGGCGCCTCCGTCGGCCACGTCCCCGCCCGCATGACCGCCACCAACGATACCTCCGAGTGGCTCCCCGCCGGCCCCGCCGCAACCCGCGCCGCCACCGACCCCGAACAGCGCCGCACCCTCGAACTCCTCCGCGAAGGCCTCCGCGAAGGCGGCGTCGGCATCGGCATGGGCATCGCCTATACCCCCTTCGCCTCCCGCGCCGAAATCCTCGACGTTTTCAAGGTCGCCGCCCAGGCCAAGGTCCCCATCTTCGTCCACATGCGCGGCGCCGGCGCCAAGGACCCCGGCGTCGTCGAAGCCCTCCAGGAAGTCATCACCGACGCTGCCGCCACCGGCGCCAGCCTCCACGTCGTCCACCTCAACTCCTCCTCCGGCCGCGCCTTCGAACTCGGCCTCTCCATCGTCCGCGGCGCCAAAGCCCGCGGCATCGACATCTCCTACGAGGCCTACCCGTACATCGCCGGTATGACCCAGCTCGAATCCGCCATCTTCAACCCCGGCTTCCGCGAGCACCTCGACATGGACTACAAGGACATCATGCTCGTCGAGACCGGCGAACGCCTCACCGAAGAGACGTTTAAGAAGTACCGCAAGCAGGGCGCCACCGTCATCACCTTCTCCATGCGCGAACAGGACATCGACCAGGCCATGGCCGCCCCCGACGTCATCGTCGCCTCCGACGGCTGGATCACCAACGGCAAGGGCCACCCCCGCGCCGCCGGCAGCTACGCCCGCGTCCTGTCCTATTACGTCCGCCAGCGCAAAGTCCTCACCCTCATGGACGCCATCCGCAAGATGAGCTACCTCCCCGCCAAGCGCCTCGAATCCTTCGTTCCCGACATGAAGCGCCGCGGCCGCATCAACGTCGGCGCCTTCGCCGATCTCGCCATCTTCAACCCCGACACCGTCCAGGACAAGGCCACCTACCAGAACGCCGCCCAGTACTCCGAGGGCATCCCCTACGTCCTCGTCAACGGGACCTTCGTCGTCGACAACAACAAAATCGTCGAAGGCGTCTTCCCCGGCCAGCCCGTCATGAGCAAGGTGAGCGGTGTCTAGACTGCTGCTCCTGCTGGCCCTCGCGGCTGTGCCCCTCGCGGCCCAGCCGCTCGGCCAGATCGCCGGCACGGTCGTCGACGATCGCACCGGCCAGCCCCTCCCCGGCGCCGTTGTCGAACTCGGGTACGGCCGCAAGGACACCGCCGATCCCGCCGGCCGCTTCCAGTTTCCCAACACGCCCCCCGGCGATCACTTCCTCCGCGCCGAAAAGGAAGGCTACGCGAAACTCGACGCCGTCAGCTTCAAACTCGCCCCGGGCGAAAACATCCCTTCCATGACCCTCCGCCTCGCCCCGGAAGCGGTCATCACCGGCCGCCTCCTCGACGCCCAGGGCCGTCCCGTGAGCGGATCGGTCAATCTCGAGTCCGCCGACCGCCGGACCTACGCCGGCTCCCATTTCACCCAAACCGGCGACTTCCGCATCGGTGGCCTCCGCGCCGGTCAATACAAACTCTCCGCGCAGGGCGCTGGCAACGCCTCGCCCACGTGGTTTCCCGCCACACCCACCCGCGACCTCGCCACCGTCATCGAACTCGCCGCGGGCGAACGCAAGTCCGGCCTCGACGTCACCCTCGTAGCCACAACAACACACAAAGTCCGCGGCCGCTTCACCGGCGTCATCCCCGCCGCCCCGCGCACCATCGTCACCTATGAGCGCCTCTCCCGCGAACGCACCGGCGGCACCACCAGCGCCTTCCCCGATGACTCCGGTAACTTCCAGCTCGAAATGCCCCCGGACGACTACCGGCTCAAGGTCATGCACCTGCCCCAGAACGGCGGCCGTCCCACCATCCTCGGCTTCCGGGACGTCCGCGTGGCGGACGCCCCGCTCGACAACGTCATCATTCCCGCCAGCCCCATCCGCTCCGTCCGCATCCGCTTCCGCACCACCGCCCCCTCCGCCAGCATCATGTTCAATCCCACCGAAGGTTTGGGCATCACGCAGTGGAGCAAACGCCAGCCCGACGGCTCCCTCCTGGCGGAAAACCTCACCCCCGACCGCTACTCCATCCTCCTCGGCGGCCTCCCCGCCGGCTTCTACCCCCGTGCCATCCTCGCCGCCGGCGCCGACATCACCGCCTCCGGCCTCGACCTCATCACCGGCTCCGCCACCGATCTCGAAGTCGTCCTCGCCAACGACGGCGCTACCCTCACCGGACGCGTGCTCGATTCCGCCCGCCAGCCCGTCCCGACCGGCAGCGTCAGTCTGCAACTCGTCTCCGACAGCCGCCCCGAGCGCGAACTCCGCACCTGCCAGACCAACCTCTCCCGCACCGCCCCCTTCGCCCTCGAGGCCATCGCCCCCGGTGAGTATCAGGTCACCGCCCGCGCCAACGGCAAAACCTCCGCCCCCCAAACCATCCGGCTCGCGCCGCGCGCCCGGCAGACGATCGAAATCGTCCTGCCCTGACGCGCGGCGCGCCTCGCCGCTTACTTCTGCATCGAACCCTTCACCTGCTTGAACCCGTCCGGCGTCGCGAACATCCCGTCGTCCACGCCCGAATTCGAATGGTTCTTCGATTCGATCGTCATCTCCATCAGCGAAGCCCCCGAGCTGAACGAGCCCGGCGAAGACGCCGCCCCAGGCCGCGTTGTCGCCCTGCGGGAAGGTCATGTTGGCCTGGAGGCCGTAAGCGAGCGTGCTCACGCTGTCGGCGTTCTGGGCCTTGTCCCCCTTGATGCCGATGCCGTAGCCGACGTAGAGCCCGGCGTTGAAGGCGGGCGTGATGTTGTACGTCGC
>CAYMTH010000747.1:0-2993 GCA_964393235.1 uncultured Solibacteraceae bacterium
GGTTCGCTCGACGCCGTGGTTTCGAGTCCGCCCTACGTGCCGGAACCGGACCGGGCCGGGATGGCGCGGGAGGTACGCGACTGGGAGCCGGAGACGGCGCTGTTTGCCGGCGCGGACGGGCTGGATATCTACCGGCGGCTGATCCCGGAATCGGCACGGGTGTTGCGTCGCGGCGGGCGGCTGGCGATGGAGTTCGGCTTTGGGCAGGCGGAAGCGATGCGTGGGTTGCTGGCGGGTTGGCGGGATGTGGAGATCCGGAACGACTTGGCCGGGATTCCGCGTATGGCGCTGGCTACCCTAGACTGAAAGGCAGCTGTGCGGTCAATCTTCCACATCGACATGGACGCGTTCTTCGTCTCAGTGGAGGAGCTGTACGATCCATCGTTGAAGGGCAAGCCGGTGGTGGTAGGCGGGAAGGGGCACGAGCGGGGCGTCGTCTCGGCAGCTTCCTACGCGGCGCGGAAGTTCGGCGTGCATTCGGCGATGCCGTTGCGGACGGCGGCTTCGCTGTGCCCGCAGGCGATCTTCATCGACGGGCACCGGGACCGGTACGAACTCTATTCGGGCAAAGTGCGGGCGGTGATCGGGTCGTTCACGCCGAAGTTCGAGATGGCCTCGATCGACGAGGCCTACCTGGACATGACCGGCACGGAGCGGCTGCACGGGCCGCCGCTGGCGGCCGCGCACAAGCTGCACGAGGCGATCCGGCAGGCGACCGGTCTCAACAACTCGATCGGCTGTTCAACGGCGCGACTGGTGTCAAAGGTGGCTTCGGACCAGGCGAAGCCGAACGGGGTGCTGTGGATTCCGCCGGGAGCCGAGGCGGATTTCCTGCGGCCGCTCGACATCCGGAAGATTCCCGGCATCGGGAAGGTGGCCGAGCGGCAGTTGCACGATATCGGGATCTACCGGGTGGGCGATCTGGCCGGGCTGGACGAGCGGTTTCTGCTGGAGCGGTTCGGGAAGCTGGGACTGGCGCTGGCGGGGAAGGCGCGGGGGTTCGACGCGGGTTCGTGGTTTGAGAAAGAGATGGACGACGGGGAGGATCCGAAGTCGATCAGCCACGAACACACGTTCGGCGAGGACACGGCGGACGCGGAGACGCTGGAGGCGACGCTGGCGCATTTGAGCGAGAAGGTGGGCCGGCGGTTGCGGGAACACCGGCTGCACGCCCGGACGGTGCAGGTGAAGTACCGCTATTCGGACTTTTCGACGTTCACGCGGGCGCAGAGCCTGGATCACGCGACGCAGCTCGATACCGAGATCCATCAGAAGGCGCGGGAGCTGTTCCGGCGGCACTGGGAAGCGAAGCGGGCGATCCGGCTGATCGGCGTCCATGTGTCGGGGTTTGCGGAGACGGAGGGGCAGTTGGACCTGCTCGCCGGCGAACGGAACGACAAGTTGAAGCGGGCGCTGCACGCGGCCGACGCGCTGCGGGACCGGTTCGGGGACGCATCGGTGAACCTGGCCGGAGGGATGCGCGGGCGCTTCCGGGAGCGGGTGCATGAAGCGATGCCAAAGAAGAGGGATGAATCCGAACCGAAGTGATGCCAGAATGAGGTAGGTTTTCGCGTAAACACATATGCGGTTCTTACTTTTTCTCGCTTTCGCCGCCTCGCTTCTGGCGCAGCGTGGCGTTCCGTCCGCCGTTTTCCGGGGTCCGCAGAAGGAGGCGGCGGCCGCGCCGGGAGCGCGATACTCCCTGCGGAACGCGCCCGAGCGGTGGCTGCGGCCGGTGAGCGAGGAGGAGCGGGCCAGCCGGAAGGTTCGGGCCGGGTTGACGCAGATCGGCCTGCACCGGGATGTCACGCCGGAAGACTGGGCGGGCGAGTGGCAAACGACTCGGGAGGGCGCCGCGGTGTGGCGGCTTGTCCTGCGTTCGCCAGGGGCGGCGGGATTACGCCTGCACCTGCAGGATTTCCATGCGGGGAAAGGGCGCCTGTGGATTTCCGAACTGCATTCGAACCGTCCGCAGACCTTTGGTCCCTACACGGGTGACGGGTTGCACGGCGACGGGGATTTCTGGACAAACACGACGCTGGGCGAAGCGGTTCTGATCGAGTACGAAGGCCCAGGGCGCAGCCGCGTCCTGCCATTCCGGATCGCGGAACTTTCGCATGTGACGTCGTTCCCGGTGCAACTGTCGAAAGGCGCCGAATCGCCGTTCCTGCCAAAGGCCGGGGAGGAGCGGAAGGCATCGCTGTCGTGCAACCTGGACGTTAACTGCTACCCGGAGTACGCCGAGACCGCGCGCGCCGTGGCGCGTTATTCGTTTGAGACCGGCGGCGGCGGCGCGTTGTGCTCGGGCACGGTGATGAATACGAAGAACAGTTCGTTCATTCCGTACTTCCTTACGGCGGCGCACTGCATTTCTTCCGAGGCGGAGGCGCGGACGGTGGAAGCGTATTTTCTCTACCAGACGCAGGGATGCAACGGTCCGCTGCCGACCGCGGACATGGTGCCGCGGGCGCTGGGGGCATCCTACCTGACCGGCAGTTCGATCGAAGGGGGCGACTTCACCCTGCTGCGGCTGAACAGCGTGCCGGACGGAACGGTGTTCGCCGGCTGGAATGGGGACGAGATTCCGGTGGGGACCGCGGTGTTCGGCATTCATCACCCGGCGGGAGACTTGAAAAAGATCTCGTTCGGGCAACTGGGCGACTACATCGCCTCGCGCGGACGCCCGGCGCAGAATTTTCATACGGTTCTCTGGCGCGAGGGCGTTACCGAGGGCGGGTCTTCGGGCTCGGGCCTTTTCAACGAGCAGAAGCAACTGATCGGCATGTTGTCGGGCGGGCCGCGGCCGCCGGCCGGGCAGACCGAGTGCGACCTGCGCCCGGCCTTTGACTGGTACGGGCGGTTCGACGTCGCCTACGGCCAACTGCGCAGCTATCTGGAAGACCGGCCGGGCGGAAGCGGCGGGACGCCGGCGCCGGCCGTGGGCGGCGAACTCAAGAGCGGCGAGCCGGTGCGGGTGACGTTACCCGCGGTTT
>CAYMTH010000748.1:0-2983 GCA_964393235.1 uncultured Solibacteraceae bacterium
CCCGACCTTCAGCCGGATGCGCCGCGCGCCCGGGTTGCCCGCGGGCAGCGCGAAGTTCACCTGCAGCACGCCCGCCACCAGCCCCGGCGCCCCGCCGGCGTAGAGCGGTTCGTACTCGAAGCCGTCGATGACGACCTTCACCGGCAGCTTCGGCAGCGGCAGCGGCGACGCCGTCGGCTTGCCGTCGACGCCGGCCGGCGTCGTCGCGCCTTCGCCGGTGCCGAACAGCGTCAGCACCTCGCCCGGCGCGGCCGGGCTGGCCGCCGTGATCAGTTCTCCGGTCTGCCGGATGATCGATCCGGCGCCCGAGCCGGTAGAGTTCTGCGTGAAGATCGCGGGCGAAGCGGTCGCCACCGGCACCGGGATCTGCGCCGACGCGCGGCCGTCGAACTCGACGCTCACCGCGACGCTCGTCTGCCCTTCGATGCCGTACGGCACCACCGCGCTCACCTGCCCCGCGCTGGTCACGATCATCGGCCCCGGGATCCCGTCAAACAGCACGCGCGTCCCGGCCAGCCGCGTCGCGACGAACCCGCGCCCGTCGAGCTGCAGCGTCACCGGCGTCGCCGGGCCCAGGTTCGTGCCGAAGATCGTAATCAGTTCTCCCGGCGCGATGCCGCCGGTCGCGACGGCGCTGCGGAAGCTCGCCGCGTTCGTGATGCCCTCGGCCGTGATCGCCGGGTTCGGCGCCGGCGCCGGCAGCACCAGGTTGACGATCGCCGTCGCCTGCCGCGAAGTGTCGGCGACACTGGTCGCGCGCACCGTCACCGTCGCTTCGGCCAGGAACGTCGCCGGCGCGGTGTAAACGCCGTTCTGGTTGATCGTCCCGATCACCGGGGAGATCGACCAGGTGACCGCCGTGTTCGGCGCGTTCGTAACGATCGCCGAGAACTGCTGGCTGCGGCCCGCGAGCAGGTTCACCGAGGCCGGCGAAACCGTGACCGTGATCCGGTTCACCAGCGTCAGCGTCGCCTGCCCGATCTTCGTGCCGTCGGCGAGGCTGATGGCGGAAACCGTGATCGTCGGCGAACCGACGAACGTCGCCGGCGCCGTGTACAGGCCGGTCTGCGTGATCGAACCGATTTCGGGGAAGATCGACCAGCGGACGGCGGTGTTCGCAATATTGACGACGCTCGCCGTGAACTGCTGCGATTCGCGCGGCCCGAGCGTCACCGCGCCCGGCGAAACCGTCACGTTGATCTCGCTCAGCAGCGCGACGAAGCCGTCGGCGGCGCCGGGCGCGCGGGTGGCCAGCGCGCCGGTCGAGGCCGGCAGGTTCGTCGAATCCGTCGTGCCGGCGATCCAGATGCGCCCGCGGGCGTCGGTGGCCATCGCGAGGATCGCGTCGGTCCCGCTGCCGCCGTAGTGGGTCGAGAAGTGCAGGAAGTTGCCGCCCGAGCTCGACCGCGTCACGAAACCGTCAAAGCCGCCGCGCGGCTCTTCGGAAGCCAGCGGGCCGTCGTTGATGCGCGGGTAGTTGGCCGAGTTCGTCTGCCCGGCGATGTAAGCCGCGCCGGTCGCGTCGAGCGCGATCGCGTTGCCCTGGTCCTCGGCGTCGCCGCCGATGTACGTCCCATAAACGAGGCTGGTGCCCGCCGAATCGACCTTCGCCGCGAAGGCGTCGGGCAGCAGGAAGGGGGTGCGCTGCGCGCCGTTGAAGCTCACCGGGAGATTGCTCGAGCCGCTGATGCCGGTGATGTAGGCCGCGCCCGTGCGGTCGATGGCGATGCCGCGGCCGGTCTCGATGCCGTCGCCGCCGTAATAGGTCGAAAAGACCAGCGACCCGCCGTTCGGGGCGAGCTTGGCGATGAAGGCGTCCGCGCCGCCCTTCTTCTCGCGCTGGTACGCGGTTTCGGTCACGGGGAAGTTGTCGGAACGGGTCTCGCCGGTGAGGTAGGCGGAGCCGGCCGCATCGAGCACCAGGTGGTTTACGACGTCGAGCGCGAAGCCGCCGATGTAGGT
This sequence comes from uncultured Solibacteraceae bacterium, assembly GCA_964393235.1. Classification (GTDB taxonomy): domain Bacteria; phylum Acidobacteriota; class Terriglobia; order Bryobacterales; family Bryobacteraceae. The sequence goes on from CAYMTH010000748.1 coordinate 1,963, forward strand.
CGAGTAGACCAGCGACTGGCCGTCCGGGGCGATCTTCGTCACGAAGCCGTCGCCGGCGCCGCGCGGGGGCAGGACGTCGCGGGTGGTGGAGGGATAGTCGGTCGAATCGGTGCGCCCGCCGACGTAGGCGTTGCCGGTCGAGTCGACGGCGATCGTGTTGCCGTTATCGGACTGCGAGCCGCCGAGATAGGTGGAATAGACGATCGCGGCGCCGGTCGGGGCGAGCTTGACGGCGAAGGCGTCGGTGACAGCGCTGCCGCCGGCGAGGCGCGTCTGCACGGCGTTGGCCGAGACGGGGGAGTTGGTCGAGGCCGTCTGGCCGGTGACGTAGACGGCGCCGGTCGAATCGACGGCGACGGCGGTGCCGGTGTCGATGCCCGAGCCGCCGACATAGGCGGCCCATTCTAGCGCGCGGCCGGAGGGGTTCAGCTTGGCGACGAAAACGTCCTGCCCGCCGAAGGTGACGCCGGCGGTGGTGCCGGGGAAGTCGGTCGAGACCGTCGAACCGACGACGTAGGCGTTGCCGGCGGCGTCGACGGCCAGGCCGCGGAGTTCGTCGGCGAGCGTGCCGCCGAGGTAGGTCGAATAGGTCAGGACGGGGTCGATGACGAGCGGGCGGGAACGGTCGTAGGCGCCGAGGGCGAAGCCGAACTCGTTGGGGCCGGTGGAGACGAACCGCGCGGCGACGGGACGGCCGTCCTGCGTGGCGACGGGCCGGCGCCAGCGAAGCCCGTTGGCGAGGGCGAGCTCGCCGCCGGCTTCGAGCCGGGCGGGGAGCGAGAAGCGGATGGCGGACGGGTCGGCGTTGGGGTGGACCAGGAAGTCGTATTCGAGCTGGCGGTCGGTGCCGTAGTAGACGAGGTCGATGCCGGCGTAGAGGCCGGGGACGGCGAGGCGGGAGAAGGCCGGCACGTTGACGCGCCGGGCGGCGCCGGAGAAGTAATGAACGCGCGTGGCGAGCGGCTCGGCGGGCGCGATGGAAGCGGGCCGGGCGCCGCGCCAGGCGAGCGCGGCCGTGCCG
>CAYMTH010000749.1:0-2980 GCA_964393235.1 uncultured Solibacteraceae bacterium
CTCGTCTATTCGGTCTCGCTGAGCCACACCCCGACCGCTATCACGCTACTGCTGCGCAATCCCATCGCCGACGCCGATCCGGCCAACCGCCTGCAAATCGGCATGTTTCTGCTGGCGCAATGGGAGAGCTATCTGCGCACGTGGCGCAATGCGGGGGAATTTCCCAATGCTTACTGCACCCGGTATGAAACGCTGATCGTCGACCTGGCCGGGGAACTGCGCCGCCTCTTCGCCTTCCTCGGCTGGACGGTGCCGGACGAGGTCATCGACGCCGTTGCCGCCGAGAACACCTTCCGCAACCGCAGCGGGCGGGAGCCGGGCCAGGAAAATGAGTTCAGCCACCGGCGGAAGGGCATCGCGGGAGATTGGCGCAACCATTTCGACCGCGCCCGCGGCGAGCTGTTCGAAAGCGCCTTTCCCGGCCTGTTGACCGACCTCGGCTACGAGGACTCGAACGACTGGTGGCGGCAGTTACCGGAGGCCCCGCCGGTGAAGCTCGACGATCCGTCCAAGCAGCGCTCAAAGCTGCTCGCCGTGTTGGAAGAGCACGAGAAGGAACTGGCCGAGGTGCGGGTGGCCGCCGAGGAGCGGTTGCGCGATATTCACATTCTGCATGACGCCGTACACGGGCTGCAGCGGACGAACCGGGTGCTCGAGGACAACGTGGCCAGCCTGCGCGCCGCCCTTGAGGGACAAGACCGCGAACGCCGCACACTCGAAGAAAGCTTCGCCTGGCGCTACGGCTTCCGGCCGCTGCGCGCCCTGCTCTCGATCTTCAGGCCCTAAATGCATACAATGGCTCCATGCTGCTTGGCGCCGTCACGTACAACATCCTGAAGGATTGGGATCTCGAAAAGGTCATCACCACGCTTGAGGCCTCCGGCTTCGCCGGCGTCGAGCTTCGCACGGAGCACGCGCACAAAGTGGAACCCTCGCTGACGCCGGCCGAGCGCGAGCAGGTGAAACAGCGCTTCGCCCGCAGTAAGGTCCGCCTGGTCAGCTTCGGCACCACCGCCGAGTTCCACTCGCCCGACCCGGCCGTGCGCCGGAAGCACGTTGAAAACGCCAAGGCCTTCATCGACCTCGCCCACGACACCGGCGCCTGGGGCATCAAGGTGCGCCCGAACGGCCTGCCGAAGGAGGTGCCAGTCGACACCACCATCGGTAACATCGGCGCGTGCCTCAAAGAAATTGGCGACTACGGCATGGGCAAGGGCGTCGAAATCTACATGGAAGTGCACGGCCGCGACACGCAGGTTCCCACCGTCTCGCACCGCATCATGAAGGCCGCCAACCACTCCAACGTCGGCGTCTGCTGGAACTCCAACCCCACCGACCTCGTCAACGGCTCCATCAAGCCGAGCTTCGATCTGCTCCGGCCGTGGATGAAGAACGTGCACATCAACGAGCTCGCCGGGCCCTATCCCTACCGCGAACTGTTCAAGCTGCTGCGCGAATCGAAGTACGACCGGTACACGCTCTGCGAGGCCCAGGAGAGCAAGGAGCCGGAGCGCTTCCTGCGCTGGTATGCGGCCCTCTGGCGCGAGCTCAACCGGCCATGATCCGCGCGGCCCTGTGGCTCGCCGCCGCGGCACTCGCTCTTGCCGCGCCGCCCACTCCGGAAGCCCACTTCGGCCACCGCATGGGCGCGGACTTCCACGTCCTCGACTGGAACCGCGTCGTCTCCTATTTCCAGGCCCTCGAAAAGACCTCCGACCGCGTCCGCACCCGCGAATACGGCCGCTCGGCCGAAGGCCGCCCGCTGATCTACGCCGTCATCGCCGCGCCGGAAACGCTGCGCGACCTGCCGCGGTATCAGCAGTTCCAGAAGCGCCTCGCCGACCCGCGCGTGACGCCCGCCGCCGAAGCCGAACGCCTCGTCGCCGAAGGCAAGTCGATCGTCCTGATCACCTGCTCCATCCACGCCACCGAGATCGCCTCCACGCACACCGCCGTCGAGTACGCCTACCGCCTCGCCACGGCCGCCGATCCAAAGTCGCGCGCGATCCTCGACAACACCATCCTGCTGCTCGTCCCGAGCCTCAATCCCGACGGACTCGACCTCGTCACGAAGTGGTACCGCTCCACGTTGAAGACTCCCTACGAAGGTACGGCCCCGCCCGAGCTCTACCAGAAGTACACCGGTCACGATAACAACCGCGACTGGTACATCTTCTCCCAGCCCGAAACCCGCGCCACCGTCGCCGAACTCCACAACGCCTGGCACCCGCAGATCGTCTACGACGTCCACCAGCAGGGCGCCACCGCCTCGCGCATGTTCGTCCCGCCGTGGCTCGACCCCGTCGACCCGAACATCGACCCGATCATCACGCAGTGGTGCAACGCCCTCGGCTCCGGCATGGCCGCCGACATGACCGCCGCCGGGCTGAAGGGCATAGCGATCAACGCCATGTACGACTACTGGACGCCCGCGCGCCACTACCAGAGCTACCACGGCGGCGTGCGCATTCTCTCGGAATCGGCGTCGGTCCGTATCGCAAGCCCCGTCCATATCCGCCCCGAACAGCTGCGCGGCGAGGCCAACGGCTACTCTCCCGCGCGGTCGAGCTGGAACCATCTCGAGGTCTGGCCCGGCGGCGACTGGCGGCTGCGCGACATAGTCGAATACCAGCTGGTGGCCTTCGAAAGCATCCTCTACCAGGCGGCCACGCGCCGCGCCGACCTGCTGCGCAGCTTCTACAAAATCAACGAGCGCGCCGTGAAGCGGCCCGCGCCGTACGCCTTCGTCATCCCGGCCGCGCAGACCGATCCCGGCGCCGCGCGGAAGCTGCTCGAGACCCTCGCCTTCGGCGCCGTCGAGATCGACCGCGCCACCGCTCCGTTCACTGCCGACGGCCGTTCCTATGCGGCCGGCGACTATATGGTGCGGCTCCGCCAGCCGTTCGGCGCCTTCGCCAAGACCCTGCTCGAAAAGCAGAACTACCCCGACCTCCGCCTCTACCCCGGAGGCCCGCCGCGC
>CAYMTH010000750.1:0-2970 GCA_964393235.1 uncultured Solibacteraceae bacterium
CGAGCGCAGAGCCGAGGAGGTAGTGGGTGTTTTCGACGTTGGTAACCCAGTCGCGCATGGCTTCCGAGATGGCGTCCTTGAGGGTGCGGGAGCCGTTGGTGACGCCGACGACCTTGGCGCCGAGGAGGCGCATGCGGAAGACGTTGAGGCGCTGGCGGCGCATGTCCTCTTCGCCCATGTAGACGGTGCAGTCCATGCCGAAGAGGGCGCAGACGGTGGCGGTGGCGACGCCGTGCTGGCCGGCGCCGGTTTCGGCGATGATGCGGTTCTTGCCCATGCGGCGGGCGAGGAGGATCTGGCCGAGGCAGTTGTTGATCTTGTGGGCGCCGGTGTGGAGGAGGTCTTCGCGCTTGATGAAGATCCGGGCGCCGCCGAGGATTTGCGACAGGCGTTTGGCCTCCCAGAGCGCGGTGGGACGACCGGCGTAGTTGGTCATCAGGTCGCGCAGTTCGGCGTGGAAGGCGGGGTCTTGTTTGGCCGCTTCGTAGGCTTTTTCGAGCTGCTCGAGGGGGGCCATGAGCACCTCGGGGACGTAGCGCCCGCCGTACGGGCCGAAGTGGCCGCCTTTGTCGGGTTGGGAGGTGGTGATCATACTGAATGGGCCGCGGCGATGAAGCGCGCCATGCGGCTGTGGTCCTTTATTCCAGGGGAGGATTCGAGGCGCGAGCAGGCGTCGACGCCCCAGGGCTGGGCGGCGGCGATGGCATCGCGGACGTTGGATTCGTCGAGGCCGCCGGCGAGGAGGATGCGGCGGGAGGCGCAGCGGGCGCGGTTCCAATCGAAAGTGTGGCCGGAGCCGCCGTAGAGGCTGGTGGGCGTATCGAGGAGGAACGCTTCGGCGGGGAAGGCGTCGAGCTGGTCGAGCGAGAACTGGTCGTTGACGCGGAAGGCTTTCCAGACGCGGAGGTTTTGAGGAACCTGGTCGGGGGTTTCGTCGCCGTGGAGCTGGACGACGTCGAGGCCGGCTTCGCGCGCGACGGCTTCGAGGGTGGCGGGGGATTCGTTGACGAAGACGCCCACCTTGAGGATTTCGGCGGGGATGCGGGCAGTGATTTCGGCGGCCTGGCGGGGGGTGATGTAGCGGGGGCTCTTCGGATAGAAATTGAAGCCGAGGGCTTCGGCGCCGGCGTCGATGGCGGCGCGAGCGTCGGAGAGTGTGGTGATGCCGCAGACCTTCACGAGCGTCACGACCGGAGGGCCTCCAGCGCGGCGGCGGGGTCGGGCGCCTTCATGAGGTGTTCGCCGACGAGGAAGGCCTGGTAGCCGGCGTCGCGGAGGAGGCGGACGTCGGCGTTGGAATGGATGCCGGACTCGGAGACCTTGAGGATGCCGGGGGGCATTTTGGCGGCGAGTTCGAGGGAAGTTTCGAGGTGGACTTCGAAGTTGCGGAGGTCGCGATTGTTGACGCCGACGATGGTGGCGCCGGATTCGAGGGCGCGGTCGAGTTCTTCGGCGTCGTGGACTTCGACGAGGGCGTCGAGGTGGAACTCGGCGGCGAGTTCGCGGAAGCGGCGCATTTCGGCGGTTTCGAGGATGGCGGCGATGAGGAGGATGGCGTCGGCGCCTTTGGCGGCGGCTTCGACGACGTGGAGTTCGTGGATGGTGAAATCCTTGCGCAGGGCCGGGAGGCGGACGGCGGCGCGGGCGGCCTGGAGGTCGGCGAAGCGGCCCTGGAAGAAGCGTTCGTCGGTGAGGACGCTGAGGGCGGCGGCGCCGCCGGCTTCGTAGAGCCGGGCGATGGCGGGGGGATCGAAGTTGGGCGAGAGCAGGCCCTTGGAGGGGGACGCCTTCTTGATTTCGGCGATGATGGCCGGGGAGTGGGATTCCAGCGCGCCGCGGAAGGAGCGGCGGCGGGCGACGGAATCGGCGGCGGCGGCGTGGAGTGTGCGCAGTTCGGCTTCGCGTTCCGCAAGCTCCTGACGCTTGTGGCCGACGATGCGGGCGAGGATGTCCGGAACGGTTTGGATCATGCCGGGAGAGGATTATCCTATTATCTCACTTCGGCGATTCCGGCTTGGGCTGGACGACGTTTACCTGTACGCCGGCGCGCATGGCGTTGAGCCATTCGCGGCTCTTGGCGGTGCGGAGGCGCTTGGTGAGTTCGTCGCGGACTTTGTCGAGTCCGGGGGCTTCGAGGGCGATCAGCTTGAAGAGATAGTAGCCGTTGGGGAGCTTGACGGGCTGGGAGACGGCGCCGGGCTCCATGGTCCAGATGGCCTGTTTGGCGGCGGGCGGGATGTCGTCGGTGATTTTGAGCGGGCCGTAGTCGCCGTCCTTGGCGCGGGAGACGGGGTCCTTGGAGTACTGCTTCACCATTTCGATGAAGTCGGCGCCGGACTGAATGCGTTCGCGGACCTCTTTCGCGAGCTGGAGGGCGGCCTGGTTTTCGGCTTCGCTTTCGGCGGCGGCGGAGAAGAAGATGATCTTCAGTTTGGCGAGGGAGACGAACTTGAGGTTGTCCTTGTAGGCCTGCTGGACGTCGGCGTCGGAGATGGTGATCACCTTTTCCTGGTCCTGGATGAGCGCGTTGGAGATGGCCTGGAGGCGGGTGAGGTCGAGCTGCTGGCGGTAGGGGGAGGCCTCGTGGATGCGCTGTTCGACGGCGAGTTTCGCCATGCGGCGCATGAAGCCGATGCCGCGGAGGAGCTCCTCGGGGTTGTCGCGGAGATTGGCCTGGAGCTTGGGATCCATGGCGGTGAGGTAGGTGTCGATGCCGGCGGCGGTGACGGGCTCGCCTTCGAGCGTGGCGACGATTCGCTTGGGATCGGTGGACTTCGAGGGCGGATTGATCTTGACCGCGACCGCTTTCCGGTTCTTTTCCACCCACTCGAGGTTGCGCTGCTGCTTCAGTTCGGTGAAGATCTGGTCCTTCACCTTGTCGAAGGGTTCGACGTGGGCCTCGACGCGCTGGAAGATGTAGTAGCCGTTGGGGAGGCGGGTGGGAGCGGAAAAGCCGCCGTCCTTGAGGCC
>CAYMTH010000751.1:0-2968 GCA_964393235.1 uncultured Solibacteraceae bacterium
TCTTGGGGGAGGCCGGGGGGGGGGGGCGGGGGCGCGGCGGGGGGGGGCAGCGGCGGGGGGGCTTCGGTGGCGGGAAGCGCGGCGAGGGGCGTGGGGGCGAGGGTGGTGAGCGGGGTGAGGACCGAGTGGGGCGTGTCGACGCGGAGGCGGATCTCGATTTCGGGGGTATTGACGCCCTGCCAAGTGTGGAAGCGGAGGCGGGCCAGATAGGCGCCGGCGGGGAGCTTGCCGGGGCGGAGGGTGAGGGCGACCCGATCGGCATCGAGTGCGGCGCCGTCGTCGGGCAGCGCGCCGGCGCGCTGGGCGGCGTCGAGCCAGCCGGTGTGCCTCGGATCGGCATAGAGGACTTCGACCGAGTAGGGACGGCCGGGGGCGGAGCCGGAGACGCGGATGAGGCCGCCGGAAAATTCGGGGGCGTTCTGCAGGCAGTGGAAGTCGGTCTTCGCCGCTTCGGCCACCAGGACCGGGGCGGGCAGGACGCGCAGGTTGCGAACTTCGAGACGGCGGGAGCAGCCGTCGGAGAGCTCGACGACGAAGGTGAAGTCACCGGGAACCGTGGGCAGGCCTTCGAGCGTGCCGCGCGGGGACAGGCGCAGGCCGGGTGGGAGAACGCCGTCGACGACGCGGGCGGCGGCCACCGGCATGGCGCAGCGCACCGACACCGGCGCCGGCGCCGGCTCCGGCGTGTAGGGCAACAGGAGGAAGGCGTCGAGCATAGTGGTCTTATCGGTGAATTTGGGAGAAGTTTGGGCGGGATTCGCCGATGAGCCGGGTATGCGGACTTTATTGACAGTGGTAATGGCCGTTGCCGGTTTCGCCGCGGAACCGGAAAGGGCGGCGTTGCCGCGGCACGTGTTGACGAACGACGGATTGGTGGTACTGGCGGAGGCGGGGCTGGGCGAGGCGTTGCTGGTGGACCTGGTGAAGGCGAAACGGACGGCGTTCGACACGAGCGCCGAGGCGCTGGCGCAACTGGCGCGGCGCGGGATCTCCGAGGGCGTCATCCGGGCCGTCGTGGAAAAGCAGGAGCAGGTGCAACTGGGCCGCGCGGCGCGGGCCGAGGGGCCGGAGGTGGTGCTGCTGAACCCGGCGCAGGGCAAGCGCGAGCCGGACCGGTGGTACCGCGTAATGCTCCGCTAGGTGTGGAGTTCGGCGACGATCTCGCGGGCGGCCTTGCGGGCGTCGTCGACGGCGCCGATGGGGAAGCTGATGGCGCCGACCTTCGGGTGGCCGCCGCCGCCGTAGCGTTCGCAGATGGTGGCGATGTTGTGCGTGACGCGGTCGGCGTGCCAGGGGCTGGAACCGACGCTGACCTTGGTGCGGAACGTGGAGGTGGAGACCGAGACAGTGTAGACGTTTTCCGGGAACAGATAGTAGGGAATGAACTTGTTGTAGCCCTCGATGCCGTCGTCGACGAGGTCGAAGAAGATGACCTTGCCGTCGGCGTGGGAACGCTTGCGGATGACGTCGATGGTGGCGCGGTGGCGTTCGTAGAGCGGCTGGAAGATGGCCTGGATTTCGGGCAGGGCGATGATCTCGTCGAGCGGGCGGCGGCGCATGTGGCCGATGATCTGCTGCACGATGTCGGAGCCTTTGGCCGATTCGATGACGAGGGTGAGCTTCATGGCCGCGGCGCCGAGACCGACGGCTTCCTCCGGGCTTGCATACTGGGCGCCGTCGATGATGTCGGCCCAGCGGACGAGCTCGTCGAGATTGGGGTTGTGGTAGCCGAACTTCTCTTTGGCGATGGTGGCGATGAAGAGGGTGCAGGAGCGGAAGGTGGGGTCGAAGAAGTAGTTGCCGTGGCGCTGGGTGCGGAAGTGTTCGGCGTCGGCGGGGCTCAGGAAGGCGCTCTGGTGATGGTCGAACCACCAGGTGAGGGCGGGGTGGGAGGAGTACTTGAAGTCGACGATGGCGTTCTCGTCGCCGTCGAACAGGGAGTCCTCGAACAACTGATCCGCCTTGTGCGCCATGCCGGTGTAGAGGAAGTTTGCCTGGGGGTCGATGCGGTCCTGATAGAACTGGCTGAAGAACGCGGCCGAGGCCGAACCGTCGAAGCAGTGGTCATGGTAGAGGACGCGAACGGATTTAGGCGGCATGATAGTGCGGGAAAACTTATCAGGGTGCCATAGCCGGAGAGGTTTTGCAACTTCGCCATCCTCTGTTCACAATCGGCACATAGAATAGATCCATGATGAATCGGACGATGTGGCTGGCGATGGCGCTGGGTTGGCACGACACCGAGTTGGCGGACTGGTCCCGGACCGCCGCCGCCCTGATCACGGGGGAGCAGGAGCAAACAGGACGTTTCGAACAATTTGCCGGCTATGACTCGCTGCCCCCACCGCCGCCGAACTTCCGGACCCCGGGACTGGCCACCGCCCGGATCGGCCACGAACCGGACGGCAACTCGCAGATCATCAAACAGGCCGACGTCGTGATGCTGCTCCATCTGCTCTGGGACCGGTTTTCCCCGGTCCAACGGGAGGCGAACTTCCGCTATTACGAGCCCAGAACGCTGCACGGCAGTTCCCTCAGTCCGGGCACCCATGCCCTCGTCGCCGCCCGTTTGGGCGATCTCGCCCTGGCCGAGGCCTACTTCCAGATCACCGCCGGCATCGACTTCGACGGCGGGTCTGGTCGCTCCGCCTTCGGCATGCACATGGCGGCCATGGGCAGCCTCTGGCAGGCAGCCGTCTTCGGGGTCACCGAGACAGGACTGACCCTCGACCCGAAAATGCCGGCGAGTTGGAGCCGCCTTTCCTTTCCGTTCCGGCTGCGCCGATCCAGCCTGACGATCGCCATCACCCATCAAACACTGGCCGTGACTCTCGTGAGCGGGGAGGCGGTGACGGTGTCCCTAGGCGATCACCCCGGCCATGACTTGGCCCAAGGCTCCCTCACGGCGACATGGACCGGAGCCTGCTGGCAATGGCTGACATGACTCCATTGACCCCACCCTTCTCCT
>CAYMTH010000752.1:0-2350 GCA_964393235.1 uncultured Solibacteraceae bacterium
GGGGATGACGACGCTGCGCGAAGCCGCCCTCGAGCGCGTACGGGCGGGGATCACGACCCTGCGCGAAATCAACAAGGTAACGTTCATCGATTAGCCCATGTCCTTCGTCGAAAAAATCAACAGCCTGCTGGCGGACCCGCCGCCCGACTTCGGATTCGAGATGTCGGAGGCGGGGCTGGCGTGGTCCGCGCCGAAGGGCAAGGGGTTCACGGCGTTCGAGCCCGGCACGGTGCGGGTTTCGCCCACCGAGGAAAACATTCTGCGCGCCGACGCGGTGGCGCGGGCAGTGAAGGAAGTGACGGGCGAGGCGGGCGGACGGAAGCGGCGGACGGCGGCGTTGATCCTGCCCGACTACGCGGGGCGGACGACGGTGCTGGACTTCGACTCGTTCCCGGCGAAGACGGAAGAGCAGGAGTCGCTGATCAAGTTCCGGCTGCGGAAGTCGGTGCCGTTCGATATCGATTCGGCCTCCGTTTCGTACTACGCGCAGCCGCGGAGCGGATCGAAGAAGGTGGACGTGATCGCGAGCGCGATATCGCTGGAGACGCTGGCGCGGTATGAGGCGCCGTTCCGGGCGGCGGGGCTGCACGTGGGATTCGTAACGCCGTCGCTGCCGGCGGCCCTGAACGCGCTACCGCCGAACGGGTGCCAGGTGGTGGTGAAGCTGAACGGGCTGGTGCTGGCGCTGGCCGTGCTCGACGGCGGGGCGCTGCGGCTGCTGCGGACGATCGAGCTGCCGGAGGCGTCGCCGGACGCGATTTTCGAACACCTGATTCCGACCCTGACCTATGTGGAAGACGAGTGGGGCCAGAAGCCGCAGCGCGTCTACACGGTGGGGCTGGACCCGCAGTGGCTGGCGCCGGACGTGGCGGCCGAGCCGCTGCCGACGCCGTACGGGGCGGCGCAGAGTCATAACGCGGGCCTGCTTGGCTGGCTGGCGGCGGGAGGCCGCATATGAGATATCCGATCAACCTGGCGAGCGATCCGTTCCGGCGGGACCGGGCGATGATCGTCGCCTCCTCGGTGCTGGCGGGCGTGCTGGTGGTGACGGCGGCGCTGCTGATTACGCTGATCGTCAACGAGCGGCACCAGAAGCGCGACGTGCTGGAGGCGACGGCGCAGGCCGAAGACCAACTGGCCAAACTGGCCACCGAGCAGACGGCAGTGGAAACGGCGATGCGGAAGCCGGAGAACGCCGATGTGCTGGAGCGGAGCGTGTTTTTGAACACTCTCATCGCGCGGAAGGGCATCAGCTGGACACGGCTGTTCGGGGACCTGGAATCCGTGATGCCGCATAACGTGCGGCTGGTGGCGATCCGGCCGCAGACGGATCCGAAGAACAATATTCAGCTGGAAATGACGGTGGGCGCGCAGTCGGTGGAGCCGGTGGTGGATTTGTTGAAGAAGATGGAAGGCTCCGGGATCTTCAGCGTGCCGAGCGTGGCCAACTGCCTGCCGCCGTCGCAGAGCGAACCTCTTTACCGTTGCCGGGTGAGCGTGAACTATGCCCAGAAGCTTTAACCTCGCCGCCCTGGCCGGGCAACTGGGCCTGAAGAAGAACGACGCGCGGACGACGGCACGGGTGGGGCTCGGCGTACTGCTGGTGGTCAACCTCGTGGCGGCGTGGTTCGTGTACAACCCGCTCGGCGGGTCCGCCGATGAGATGGAAGCGCGGCTGACCGATTTGCAGAAGCAGGTGGCGCAGCGGCAGGCGACGTTGAAGCGCAGCAAGGACCTGGCGGCGAAGATCGACAAAGGCCGCGTGCAGGGCGATGAGTTCCTGGGCAAGTACTTTCTGAGCCGGCCGACGACGTATTCGACGCTAGTGGGCGAGTTGAACCAGCTGGCGAAGGCAGCAGGCGTGCGGCCGAAGGAACAGGCCTTCAACGAAGAAGAGGTGGAAGGGTCCGAGGAGCTCGGGATGCTGAGCATCACGGCGGGCTATGAGGGCACCTACGCCGACCTGCTGCACTTCCTGCAGGAGATCGACAAGGCGAACCGGCTGGTAATTATCGAGAGCCTGGCGGCGTCGCCGCAGCAGGGCTCGGGCGTGCTGAACATTTCGCTGCGGCTGAACACGTTTATCCGCGAGATGCCGCTGTCGCAGATGGCCGGATTGACGCCGGCGGCGGCCGAGGGAGGCGCGAAATGAAGCTGGGCGCCGAACCGAAGAAAGTGGCGATTCTGGGCGGGTTGATCCTGGTGGCGGTGGTGCTGCAGTTCACCGGCGGGGAGGACGAGCGGGCGCAGACGAAGAGCGCGGCGCCGCCGCCGACGCCGGCGCCGCCGGGGCCGATCCCCGCGACCACGCCGGCCGTCGCGGTGACGCCGCCCGCGCCCGCGGCGGCGG
>CAYMTH010000752.1:2360-2959 GCA_964393235.1 uncultured Solibacteraceae bacterium
AGCGCGGCGCGTCCGGCGACGCCGGCCCCGGTGGCGCCGGCGCCGGTTTCCGGATCGGCCGGGCCGCGGACGATGCCCGCGTCGACGAAGGCCGCGCCGCAGCGCGTGGCGCCGGGGCGGCGGGCGACGCAGGATTTCAAACCGGTACTGCGGCCGCGGCGCGTGGAGGACCGGATCGACCCGACGACGATCGACCCGACGCTGCGGACGGATCTGCTGGCGAAACTGGGGAACGTTCCGATTCAGGGCGGGTCGCGGGCGCTGTTCGAGTTCAGCGCGGCGCCGCCGCCGAAGGCGCCGGATCCGGGGAAGATCATCCCGACCAAGCCGGTGGCCGTGGTGAAGCCGCCCGTACCCGTGGCGCCGCCGGGCCCGTCTAAACCGATAGAGCCGGCGAAACCGCAGGCCCCGCCGATTCCGCTGAAGTTCTACGGCTTCACGGCGGCGCGCGGAGGCCCGAAGCGCGGGTTCTTCCTGGAGAACGAGGACGTTTTCGTGGCCAACGAAGGAGAAGTGATCAAACGGCGGTATAAGGTGGTCCGCATCAACCTGAACTCCGTGATCATGGAGGACACCGAATTCAAGCAGCAGCAGACGCT
>CAYMTH010000753.1:0-2957 GCA_964393235.1 uncultured Solibacteraceae bacterium
TGGCACCGGCGGCGAGCATGTTCTTCAGGAATTGACGGCGGGGGCACATGGCCATGGCGGAGTCCTCCAGTTGCTATCAGCGTACCTTGCTTTTGGCGGCGAGTGCGGGCAGACTTTCGGTGAACGGCGCCGTCGCGACGCCGTACTCGGTGATGATGCCGGCGACGTATTTATTGGGCGTGACGTCGAAGGCGGGGTTGCAGACGTTGACGCCTTCGGGCGCCACGGGCACGCCGAAGACCGAGGTCACTTCGCCCGCGTGGCGCTCTTCGATCGGGATCTGCGAGCCGTCGGTGAGCGTCAGGTCGAGCGTCGAAATCGGCGCGGCGACGTAGAACGGCACGTTGTTTTCCTTGGCCAGCACGGCCACCGAGTAGGTGCCGATCTTGTTGGCCACGTCGCCGTTCCCGGCGATGCGGTCTGCGCCGACCACGACGCAGCCGATGCGCCCGGACTTCAGGAAGTGCCCGGCCATGTTGTCGGTGATGAGCGTGGTCGGGATCCCGTCCTGCATCAGTTCCCACGCCGTCAGGCGCGCGCCTTGCAGGAACGGTCGGGTCTCGTCGGCGAACACGTCGATCTTTTTGCCCGCTTCGAACGCCGCGCGGATCACGCCGAGCGCGGTGCCGTAGCCGGCCGTCGCCAGCGCGCCCGCGTTGCAGTGCGTCAGCACCGTCTTGTTGTCCGGCACCAGCGGCGCGCCGTGGCGGCCGATCTCCTTGCAGATCGCCACGTCTTCGTCTTTCACGTTGATCGCCTCGGCGATCATGGCGGCGCGCTTGGCGTCGACGGGCTGGCCCTCCAGCGACTTGTACAACCGCTTCATGCGCTCGATGCCCCAGAAGAGATTGACGGCGGTCGGCCGGGTGGCGGCCAGCGTGTCGCAGATCGTGGCGAACTCGGCGTCGGGGTCGGCGGCCTTCTGTACGCCGATCGCCACGCCCATCGCGGCGGCGACGCCGATGGCCGGGGCGCCGCGGATGATCATCGTCTTGATCGCGTGCGCGACTTCGAGATAGTCCTTGCAGGTCACGAAAACGGTCTGCGTCGGCAGCAGGGTCTGGTCAATCATGACGACCCCTTGCGGGGTCCATTCGATAGTTTCGAGCATTTTTACCTATTTTGACGTAAGGAAGTGGCCGGCGAACATCATGAGATTGTAGGCGCCGTGCGTGATGGTGGAGGCGAGCGTCGAATCCGACCGCAGCCGGACGACGCCGAATACGACGCCGACCAGGACCAGTAGCAGCAGGTGCTGCCAGCTCCAGTCGTACATCGGCCCGTGCATGAGCGAGAACGGGACGGAGGTGATCAGCAGGCCGGCCGGCACGCCCACGCTGCGGACCGCCACCGGCAGAAAGATGCCGCGGAACAGCAACTCTTCGATGAGCGGCGCGGCCGTGATGCCGAACAGCACCAGCAGGCGCACGCCCACCGGGTCGCTCAGCAACTGCTCCATCAGCGTGTGTTGAATGTTCTTCGCCTGGAGCAGATTCGCCAGCGCGCCCATCAGCAGCGCGACGCCGGGGCCGAGCGCGAGATAGACCCACGGGCCCTGCTCCGGCCACGTCCAGCGGAGCGCCTGCCAAAACCCGCCCGCCTGCCCGCGCAGCAGCACCCAGACGGCCGCCAGCCACAGCCCGTAGGAGGCGAACTGGCCCGGGATGGCGATCTCGACCTGAAGGGGCGAACGGCCGAGCACCAGCCACGCGCCGCCCATGGCCAGGATCGTGCCGAGCAGCATCGCGGGCAGCATCAGGGTGATCGAAATGACCACCTCTTTCCAGCCCCACGCGGGTTGGTTGGGGTTCACCGCGCGCCCTCGCCGAGGATGGCGGCCAGCAGCGGAATCATGATCTCGTGGTGCCCGGTGAGCGCGTAGCCGCGGCCGCCGGCGTTGGCGTGCGGGCGCTTCACGACGTTCACCGAAGGCCGGTAGTGCTGCAGAAAATCGAAGTTGACCGTGGTGAAGTTGCGTAGCGGATAGCCGAGGTTGCGGACCACGGAGACGGCCTTGAGAAACACCTCCGGCATTACCACGGCCGACCCGACGTTCAGGTAGACGCCGCCCTCGTCGAGCCCGCGGATCATCTCGCACAGCAACCGGAAATCGTGGTGGGACGCGCGCCCGATGGCGGCGCCGTTGGCGCCCGGGTGCGTGTGCGGCGTGTCGGTGCCGACGGCGACGTGGACGGTCACCGGAATCTTCCGCGCGTAAGCGCCGCACAGCAGGCTGGCCGGCGCGTACGCCGGGTTGGCCAGTTCGCTGATCTTGCGGCACAGCGCCTCGCCCATGCCCTCGTCCGCCGCGGCCTCGTTGATGGCCTGGTTCAGGTCGCGTCCGGTCTCCTCGGCCGAGCCGAAGCTGCCGTCGGGCAGCACGGCCTCGACGTCCTCTGACGAGTGACCCGCGACGGCGATCTCGTAGTCGTGAATCGTGGCCGAACCGTTCATCGAAAAGCCGTGCGCGAACCCGTTGTCGGCCAGGTGCAGCAGCAGCGGGGCGAGGCCGGTCTTGATGACGTGCCCGCCGATGCCCCAGAGAATGGAGCGGTTCTTCGCCCGGGCTTCGAGAATCTTCGCCGCCACCTCGCGCAGCGTATCGGCCGCGAGGATGCGCGGCAGGCTGTCGAGGAAGGCGCTCATAGGCGCGCCCGGCGTGTGCGGCTTGGCGAACATGGCCGGGGTCACTTTGCCGCCACGGCCATGGAGCGACACGGTTTTCAAGCCGCTGAAATCCATGGGGCGGAGGGAGTAAATGCTCATCGTGGGCTCTTTACAGGGTAGCCCAGGGGGAGGGCTGTTTCGGGTTGCCAAACAAAAGCGCCGCGCGGGGCGGACCCGCGCGGCGCTCTCGGATCGGGAGTTTCCGTTACGCCAGCCGCTTCTTCAATTCGAGATCGATCTCGTTCATGAAGTCTTCGATGGTCACATAGATGACGCGCGCGCCGGGCTGC
>CAYMTH010000754.1:0-2945 GCA_964393235.1 uncultured Solibacteraceae bacterium
TCCACCGCCAGCAGCCGCACCCCCAGCCGCCGCAAGTTCTCCCCGCCAAACCCCAGCCACCCGCTCATCCCCGCCCCCGGACAATACAACACCCCCAACCCCGCCTCCGGCCCCCACTCCGACCACGCCAGCGTCCGCCCATCCCGCAACCGCATCTTCCGCCGCCGCTCCGGCGCCGTCACTCGTACTCGCATGACCAACTACGCGAAATTGACACACGCAAACAGCTCCCCCTGACCCATCCCCCCACCCCACCACCGCGTACCAGTTCGAGCCCCCATGCAAGCCCGAAGCCTTTTCCTGCTAGCCGCCCTGTTCGCCGCGCGCCCCGGCCAACCCTGCGCCCGCGTGCGCCACCAGTCCGGCCCGGCCACCCTCATCCGCCACGGCGCGGCCTTCCCCCTCCACCCCGGCGTAACCCTCTACCCCGGTGACGTCATCCATTGCGCCCGCTCCACCGTCACCCTCTTCACCGCCCACGAACCGGCCTACGAAATCCACCCCGGCTCCCTCCACCTCGTCACTCTCACCCGCCTTCCCGGCCGCCCGCTCCATCGCCCGTCCGCCGTACTCGCCATCCGTGGCTAAAGCAAACAAGGAACCGTATATGCGACGTTTGACTGTCCTCGTGACCCTGTCCGCCGCCCTCTCCGCCCAGTCCGCCGCCACCCTCACCTCCGCCGGCTACGCCGCCCACCCCTCCGCCACCCCCGCCCGCCTCGAAATCGAAGAGGACGGCCGCCCCGCCCGCCCCTACCCCCTCGACATCGTCCCTATCAACGCCCATCTCCTCACCTCCTGTGACGACGGCGCCGCCGGTCCCTGCAACCGCGCCGCCTTCCACCCCGACGGCCGCCCCGTCTCCCCCTCCGACCCCGCCTTCCCCGGCGAAACCATCCGCGTCTACGCCTACGGCCTCGGCCAGGTCAACGCCGGCGGCGAAGCCCCCGTCGGCCCCTATCGCATCTGGGCCGAGCTCCGCAAAGAGCCCCTCAACGCCAGCCCCTCCGCCCCCCGCCACCTCGATGCCGCCGCCTTCTCCCGCCCCGGCGACGCCGTCGAAAAGGCCTTCCTCCTCCAGGACCGCCAGGGCGTCTACGCCGTCACCATCCGCATTCCCGCCACCTTCCGCCCCGTCATCCCCTGCGGCCCCGAGATCAACGCCAACACCGTCGCGCTCATCTCTTCCCCCGCCGGCTCCGAACCGGTCCCCATTTGTGTCCAATAATCGAAGCATGCCCCGCCTCATCACCGCCTGCCTCGCCCTCTCCGCCGACGGATTCATCGCCCGCCGCGATGGATCCGTCGACTGGCTCAACCGCCCCGAACCCAAAGGCGGCTACGGCCTCCCCGCCTTCGCCGCCTCCATCGACACCATCCTCTGGGGCCACACCACCTTCCGCCACGGCCTCCAGCTCGGCGACCTCTCCGCCTTCGGCCCCGTCCGCCACTACGTCTTCTCCCGCTCCCCGCAATCCGACCGCTTCCCCAACGTAAAGTTCGTCCGCTCCCCCATCCCCCGCTTCGCCCGTGAACTCCGCCGTCGCCCCGGCAAGGACATCTGGCTCATGGGCGGCGCCGCCCTCTTCGGCGCCTTCCTCGACGCCGGCCAGATCGACCATCTCCTCATCCACCTCATCCCCACCGTCATCGGCGAAGGCATCCCCCTCTTCGCTCCCGCCCGCCGCGACGTCCCCCTCCGCCTCCTCTCCTCCCGCCGCTTCTCCGACGGCGTCGTCCGCCTCCACTACGCCGTCCTCAACGCGCCCGCCGGAAAGTCAGATTGATCCGCCACTCCCCCGTCCGCGCGTGCCGCCCCGCCTTCACCGGCATCACGCCGTGATACCGCATCCGCGACTCCCCGCCCCACACCACCACGTCCCCGTGCTCCAACCCGATCCGCGTCATCGGATCCGCCCGCCGCAGCCCGCCAAACTGAAATACCGCCGGCAACCCCAGCGACACGCTCACGATCGGCGCCCGCAGGTCGAGCTCGTCCCGGTCCTGGTGCGGAGACATCTTCGCCCCCACCCCGTAGCGGTTGATCAGACACGCGTCCGGCGCATACCCGCCAAACCCCGCCGCCTCCGCCGCCCGCTCCGCCAGCTCGCGGAACCCCGCCGGCATTGCCGGCCACGCCCGCCCGCTCTCCGGATCCACCGGCGAATACCGGTACCCCTGCCGGTCCGTCACCCACCCCATCTCCCCGCAGTTCGTCATCGCCACCGACATCCGGAACCCGCCCGGCGTCACCATGTGCCGGAACGGCGCCTCCGCCGCCACCCGCTCCACCCCCGCCAGCAACTCCTCCTCCCACCGCAGCGCAAACCCGCGCAGCCACGCCGCCCCCGGTCCCAGTTCCACCTCCGGCTCGTCGAACAGCCTCACCGCTCCCGCTCCAGCAACTCCCGTTTCCGCTCCACACCCCAACGATACCCGGAAATCCCCCCGTCCGTCCGAACCACCCGGTGACACGGAATCGCCACCGCCATCACATTCGCCCCGCACGCCTGCGCCACCGCCCGCACCGACCCCGGCGCCCCGATCTCCCGCGCCACCTCGGCATAGGAAACCGTCTTCCCCGCCGGTATTCGCCGCAGCGCCTCCCAAACTCTCTGCTGAAACGCCGTCCCCCGCACGTCCAGCGGCAGCTCCGCCCCCAGCCCCGGCCGCTCCACCAGCCCCACCACCCGCGCCACCAGCGCCTCGAATTCCGCATCCCCGCCCACCAGCTCCGCCCGCGGAAACCGGTCTTGCAGCTCCCGCGCCAGCGCCTCCGGATCATCCCCCAGCCAGATCGCGCACACCCCCCGCTCCGAACGCGCCACCAGCACCGAACCCAGGGAACTCTCCCCGATCGCAAACCGGATCTCCATGTCCTCTCCTCCCTTCCTATACCGCCGCGCCGGCCGCGCCGCAGATCGGACGAGCGCCGCGTAGGGAAA
>CAYMTH010000755.1:0-2944 GCA_964393235.1 uncultured Solibacteraceae bacterium
GGACTGCCCGAACTTCTTAAAGCCTAACTGCGGGCCGTAACAGATGAGCGGCTTGCCTTGTAACTGGGCGATCTGCTGGCCCTTGGTGAAGGACTCCGGCATTGGTTTGCCGTGCATTTCGGCCAGGCGCGGTTTGTAATCGAAGGTTTCGAGGTGCGACGGGCCGCCGGCCTGGTAGAGGAAGATGACGCGCTTGGCCGTGGGCTTGTGGTGCAGCGGCGAGATCATGCCCTTGGCGAGTAACTGGTCGAGCGCCGTCATGCCCAGCGCGCCGGCCGCCGAGCGGCTCAAGAATGTTCTGCGGGAGATCATTTTCCTAGTTCCTTGTAATCGTCTCGTGCAGGTTGAGAATGGCCCGCGTCACGGTCATGGTGGCGGCGACTTCCACCGGGTTGGCACCGGCGAGCGGCGGGGCATCGCCCGCGCTGAGGAAAGCCCGGGCAGCGGCCGGATCGCCGTCGAACTTCTTCATCGCCTTCTGGTAGAGATCGACCAGAATGCCGCGTTCCTCGGCGGTGGGCGTGCGGCCGAGCGCGCGCCGGAAGGCCCAATCGACGCGGGTTTCGGCGGACTTGCCGCCGGCGCCGCGGACGGTGTTTTGCGCGAAGACGCGGGCGGCTTCGACGAAGCTCGGGTCGTTGAGCAGCACCAGCGCCTGCAGCGGTGTGTTCGAGGCCGTGCGGTTGACGGTGCACTCTTCGCGGCTGGCGGCGTCGAAGGTGACGAGGCTGGGGTGGAGGAACGTACGCTGCCAGAAGGTGTAGAGGCCGCGGCGGTACTGGTCGGGTCCTTTGCTGGCGGAGTAGTCGCGCTTGGGGAAGTTGAGCGCGGCGAGGTAGCCGTCGGGCTGATAGGGTTTGACGCTCGGGCCGCCGAACTTTTCGGCGAGCAGGCCGGAGACGCTGAGGGCGACGTCGCGGACCACTTCGGCGTCGACGCGCATGCGGTTCTGCCGGGCGAGGTACTTATTCTCGGGATCCTTGTCGGCACTTACCGCCGAGCTCTGCCGGTAGGTCTCGCTCATGACGATCAACTTACTGATGTGCTTGCGGTCCCAGCCCTTGTCCATAAACTCGGCGGCGAGGTAATCGAGCACGTCGGCGTGCAGCGGCCATTCGCCCTGCGAGCCCAGGTCTTCGAGCACGCGCGACAGGCCGGCGCCGAAGAACTGCCGCCACTGCCGGTTGACGTAGGCGCGGGCGGTGAGCGGGTTGTCCTTGGAGACGAGCCAGTTGGCGAGGTCGAGGCGGGTGGCGCGGCCGTTGACGGGCAGTTTGCCGAAGAAGCCGGGGATGGCCGGTTCGACGATGGGGCTCGTTTCGTCCATGAAGTTGCCGCGGGCGAGGATGCGGGTGGGTTCGGGCGTGGTCGCCTCGCTGACCATGACGCGCGGCACGGTGAGTTCGAAAGCGTCGAGGCGGGCGGTGGCGCGGGCGAGCGCGGCGACCTCGGCGGTCCGCGCGCCGTCGGTCCAATCGAGAACCTTCGCGATCAGCTGCTTGTCCGCGTCGCTCCGTTCGGCGGCGGCCTTTTTGAGCGCGGAGACGACGGAGCCAGGCAGCCCTTTATCGACGGCCTCGTGCTTGCGGCCGGTGGAATCCATGGCCGGCGCGGCGGGTCCGGGGGAGAGGGCGATGCGCACGCGGCCGATGGTGGCTTTGCGGTAGGGAGTGTCGTGCCGCAGGCGGATGACGATTTTCGATTCCGCGGTGGTGGCGACGGGTTCGGCGAGGCGCAGGGCGAGGAAGGGCGCAACGCCGTCGTGATAGGGCGAGCCGCCCCAGCCGGTGGCCGGATCGCCGTCGATGGCGTTCAGCGGATGCTGGTCGCGGTTCTGGAGCGCGATGCTGGAAGCGGCGGTGACGAACTTGAGTTTGCGGCCGCCGGGCAGTAACTCGGCTTCGATTTCCGAGATCATGAGCCGGTCGGCGCCGCGGGCGACGCCGAGGCCCGGCAGCGACTCATCCTGAATGGCTTTGATGCCTAACTGCGCCCACTTACCCGCGCCGGGGGCGATGGTAATGGTGTAAGTGTCGTTCTCCGGGTTTTCACCCGAGGCGACGACGAGGCCATCGCCGGGCCGGTCCGATTTCGGCGTGTTGACCATCGGGGGCACTTCGTCGTTATAGATGGTCAACGTCGCGCGGGTGGCGGAGGCGGCGACGGGGCGCTGGTACACCCACTTCAGTTCGCCCGCGTCGTTGCGTTTGAGCAGCGCGGCCTCGGCGGCGGCGGTCCGGGCGGCGGCCAGCGCTGTTTCGGCCTTGGTCACGGCGGCCCGCAGTTCGGCGCGTTTGCGCTGCTGTTCCGGCGTGGCGAGGTCGAGTTGCGAGCCCCAGGCGTTCGGCCCGCGGTCGGCGACGAGGCCGGTTTCCTTGATGTCGGCGAAGAAGGCCTTCATCGAATAGAAGTCCTTGGCGGTGAAGGGGTCGAACTTGTGGTCGTGACATTCGGCGCAGCCCATGGTGGAGCCGAGCCAGACGGTGGCGGTGGTGCGGACGCGGTCGGCGCCGTACTTGGCGAGATACTCTTTCGGCTGCACGCCGCCTTCGGCGGAGACGCGGAGAATGCGGTTGTAGGCCGAAGAGGTCTTCTGTTCGGCGGTCGCGTTGGGGAGTAAGTCGCCGGCTAACTGCTCGCGGGTAAATTGATCGAAGGGCTGGTTGCGGTGGATGGAGCGCAGGACGTAGTCGCGGTAGGGCCAGGCGGGGAAGGGGTTGTCGCCGTGGAAGCCGGCGGTGTCGGCGTAGCGGACGGCGTCGAGCCAGTGCATCGTCTGCTTTTCGGCGTAGCGTTCGGAGGCGATGAGTCGGTCGACCAGCTTCTCGTAGGCATTGGGCGATTTGTCGTTGACGAAGGCTTCGACCTCTTCGGGCATGGGCGGGAGGCCGGTCAGGTCGAGCGCGAGGCGGCGGATGAGGGTGCGGCGGTCGGCGGGCGGGGC
>CAYMTH010000756.1:0-1452 GCA_964393235.1 uncultured Solibacteraceae bacterium
CTGAGTGAAAGCGGTTCGGGACTGGCGGAGGCCTGGTCGAAGTCGCGGATGTATTTCGCGGCGGCCGCGGGCTGCGGAGCGGCGAGTCTGGTGAACCCGTACGGGTGGAAGCTGCACCAGCACATTTACAAATATCTGACCGAGCGGTATCACTTCGACCACATTCTGGAATTCCAGACGATGAGCTTTCATTCGCCGACGGCGATATTTTTCGAAGCGTTGCTGGTGGTGGGGTTGCTAGCGGCGGCCTGGAGCGCGGTGAACCGGCGGTTTGCCGATGCGCTGCTGCTGTTGAGCTGGATTCATTTGTCTCTGATGGCGGCGCGGAACATTCCGCTGTATGCGATCATCGCGGCGCCGCTGATCACCCGGTTTCTGCGCGAGGCGTTCCGGGCGCTGGAGACGGCGCGAGTGGCGCCGTGGCTGCGGGGCGCGGCATCGACGCTGGCGTCGTTTGGCGTGGATTTCACGAAGACGGATCGCGTGTGGCGGCTTCACCTGACGAGCGCCGCGGGCCTGGTGGTTCTGCTGGTGGCGCTGCTGGGGGCTCCGGTCGATTCGCGGAAGCTCCGTTCCGAGTTCGATCCGAAGCAGTATCCGGCCGGGGCGTTGGCGAAGCTGGAAGGCCGCCGGGTTTTTACGAACGATGAGTGGGGCGATTATCTCATCTACAAGCTGTATCCCAAGACGAAGGTGTTCGTCGACGGACGCAGCGACTTTTACGGCGGGAAGTTCAGCCTGCGGTATCTGGATGCTCTGAACGGGCACTGGGAATGGGCGTCGATCCTGTCGGAGTACAACGTCGATACGGTGGTGCTGCCGGCGAATGCGGGGATGGCGGCGACCTTGAAGGCGAGTACTAAATGGCTCGCGGTGTACGACGACCAGGTCGCCATCGTGTTTTACGCGGTTGCCGACCGTACGCGGCGTGGCACCGAACCAATGGTTTCCTCCGAACTGGTGAGTCAGATTGTTCCCGACCTCCAGGCGGAGAAGAATTCACTGGGTGCGACTTCGCAACCTAAACCGCAACTTTAACCGGCACAGTCCGTTTTCATAACCCAAAGACAGAGGTGACACCTATGAAGAACTTTATCCACAACCTGTTCCAGGACGAACAAGGGCAAGACCTGATCGAGTACACGCTGCTGCTGGCGTTCGTGGTGCTGGCGTCGGCCGCGCTGTTCATCAGCGCCGGCGGGTCGATCAGCAGCATCTGGGGCATCACGAACGGCGTGCTGAACAACGCCGCGCAGAGCGCCGCGAGCTAAACGATTTCCGCGAGTAGACAACGAAAAAAAGAGAAGAGGAACCAAACCATGAAAAACATGATTCAGAAGCTTATCCAGGGCGAACAGGGTCAGGACCTGATCGAGTACACGCTGCTGCTGGCGTTTGTGGTGCTGGCGTCGGCCGCGCTGTTCATCAGCGCCGGCGGGTCGATCAGCAGCA
>CAYMTH010000756.1:1552-2556 GCA_964393235.1 uncultured Solibacteraceae bacterium
CTGGGGCATCACGAACGGCGTGCTGAACAACGCCGCGCAGAGCGCCGCGAGCTAAGGCGAACCGGAAGGAAGGGGGGCGGGAACGCTCTCCCTTCCGGCCGATTGGACAGGCGGGGCTACGCGGACAGGGAATGCTCCTGTCGGAGTTGCTCGACTTTCCATCGCGCCGGGCGCGCGTCATTCGGCTGAGGTTTGGCCGGCTGAGGTTTGGCCGGCTGAGGATCGGCCGTTTGCGTCCGGGCGTGCGGCACCGTCGGAATTCCGGTGTACGGCGCGACGAAGATTCTGATTGTAATGAGAGTTAGCGACCCACTAGACTGTAGTGCTGCCCGCATCGACGTCCGAGAGGCTGATGAGAGGGATGCGCAAATGGCAATTAGAATTCTCTATCGGTATTTTGTGAGTTGGGCCGTCCCGGGGAAGCAATGTCCCTGGAATTCCATGGTTCGGGCGATGCCGGAGGGAATGCGCGGGTGCTGGATCCGGAGTTTCCGCCAGTTACGAGGATTGGCAGTCGACGGTTGGCGGATCGAGGGAGAGAGGAGTTTTTATGCGTAGAGTTGTCAAATTACTCCTGGGTAGTGAACGTGGACAGGACCTTGTGGAATATTCGCTCATTCTGGCTTTTGTCTGTCTTTCGGGAGCGGCGATGTATCTGGGAATGAGTCAGAGCAGCCGGGCGTTGTGGACAATCATGAATGGACGTCTCGCAAATGCGAACCAATCGGCGAGCTAGCTTGATCCGTCTGTGAGGAAGGGAACCGAGTACGATGAATCAAAAGTTTCTGTCGGTCATACTGTTCGCATTCGCTGTCTCAGCGATTGCGAGCTTCGGGCTTTATAAAGTCGTGACCAGCCGGATGGAGGCGACGAAGGCGGTGCCGACGGTGCAGATCGTCGGCGCGGCACGGGACCTGCCGGAGGGCACGCTGATCAAGCCGGAAGATTTGAAGCTGATCGAATGGGCGGGGACGGCGCCGCCGCACGCGTTGACGAAGACGGAC
>CAYMTH010000756.1:2566-2942 GCA_964393235.1 uncultured Solibacteraceae bacterium
CAGGCGCGGCCCCCCCTCACGCGATCGTGAAGGTGGACGATGCGATCGGCCGTGGCGTGACGGGTACTATGTATGCGGGTGAGCCTGTGCTGGATACCCGGTTGGCTGCGAAGGGCGCCGGGGCGGGCCTGGCGGCGATGATTCCGCCGGGGATGCGCGCGGTAGCGGTTCGCGTGAACGATATTGTGGGCGTGGCCGGATTCGTAGTGCCGGGCATGCACGTCGATCTGATCATCAACGGCGTTCCTCCGCAGGGCGCGCCGGCCGGGTCGGGAAACCTGGCGAAGACCCTGCTGCAGAATCTGCAGGTGCTTTCCGCCGGACAGAATATTCAGCAGGACGCTGAAGGAAAGCCGCAGCCGGTGCAGGTGGTGAA
>CAYMTH010000757.1:0-2941 GCA_964393235.1 uncultured Solibacteraceae bacterium
CATCCGGTAATAGTCTTTGGTGGGCAATGGGTCGAATTTGTGATCGTGGCACTTCGCGCAGCCCAGCGTCAGGCCCAGGAACGTCGTCGCCGTCGCGTGCGTGACGTCGTCGAGGAACATCTGCCGCGTCACAGCCTCCACCGACATCCCCGTGTGCTCCCACGGCCCCATGCGTAGAAAGCCCGTCGCGATCAACGCCTCCGGATCGCCCGGATACAACTCGTCGCCCGCGATCTGCTCGCGAATAAACCGGTCGTAAGGCTTGTCCTGGTTGAACGCGCGGATCACGTAGTCCCGGTACCGCCACGCATTCGGGCGCTCGAAGTCGTTCGAGTAGCCCGACGTATCGGCATACCGCACCACGTCGAGCCAGTGCCGCGCCCAGCGTTCCCCGTACCGCGGACTCGCCAGCAGTCGCTCCACCACCTTCTCCCACGCGTCCTTCGACTTGTCCTCGACGAACGCCCGAATTTCAGCCGGCGTCGGCGGCAGGCCCGTCAAATCGATCGTCACCCGCCGCAGCAGCGTCCGCCGGTCCGCCGCCGGCCCCGGTTGCACAAACCCGTCAATCGTCTTCGCGCGGCCCAGCGGGCGCAGCGGCCGGAACGCCCAGAGGTCTTCGTCTTTATAGCTCCCCCACTCATCCGCCTTCCCGTCCTTCCACGGCGCGCCCCCGTCGATCCACGCGCGGAACGCCGCCACCGTCTCCGCCGGCAAGCGTTTCGACGCATCGCCCGGCGGCATCTGCACCCCGTCCCGCCCTTCCAGCATCCGCACCAGCAGGCTCTCCGCGGCCTTCCCAGGCATGATCGCCGGCCCCCGCGTGCCGCCCGCAAGCATCGCCTCGCGCGTCCGCAGGTCCAACCGGCTCAGCTTCATCGCCTCCCCGTGGCACCCCTGGCAGTCCTTCGTCAGCACGGGCCGCACCCGCGTCGCAAACAACGTCGCCGCGTCCTGCGCCTGCAGCGCGCACAACATCGGAATGAGCAAAAATAGGCGCATCGGTCAGACTCGCGTAAGGATCAGATACCGGACGTCAGCCACCTGCTTGCCCGGGATATCCAGCGCCCGGAGCGTCATCGGCGCGCGTCCTTTCGACAGACGAATTGTACCCAGTTCGAGCGGCCGGAACGCCTTCACGTACGACTCCTGCCCCCGATCCTCCCGGTCATGTTCCTTACCCTCGAGCGGCGGATCGTGCGCCACACTGATCTTCCCTGCCACGCGGTTCCCGTTGTGGCTCAACTCCACCGTCGCGCCCACGTCGCTCGCCGGGCACGTATAGTACAGCTCCGCCCGGTACATTCCGTCTCGTAGCACTTCGACGTCCCACGCAATCGAGTCCGTCTTTGCCACCCAGTGCGTGAAGAACGAGCAGTTCGGCGCGCGTCCCGACCGTTCGATCGACCCGTGCCCCGCCCCGTCCCGCGCCGGCAGCCACGTCGACTTGTCGTAGCCCACCGGATACGGCCGCATGTCCGGCCCGATAAACGGCTTCACTTCCGCCGCGAACTTCCGTACCGCCTCGCTCAATCGCGCTGCCACCGCCGGCTGCTCCCGCGCCACGTCGCGCTTCTGTCCCGGATCGGCCGCCATGTCGAACAGCCGCCCTTCCGGATCCAGCCGGTACTGCTGCGTCCTCACGCTGAACCGCCCCCGCTGCAGCGAAAAGATCATCCGGTCCGGCCAACCCGCCGCGTCGCCATCGGCGAGCAACGGCCGCAGGCTCACCCCGTCCAGCGGCTTCTCCGGCGTCCACCGGATCTGCGCCAACTCCGTCAGCGTCGGCAAAATGTCGATCGCCCCCGCAATCTGCTTCACCCGCAGCCCCGCCTTCACGCGGCCCGGCCAGCGAATCAAAAACGGCGCGCGCACCCCGCCCTCATCGACGGTCCCCTTCCGCCCCTTCATCCCCCCGTTCCACCGCCACCCGTTCGGCCCGTTGTCGCTGAAGTAGATCACCACCGTGTCGCCGTCGAGCTTCAACTCCTTCAATCGCCCCAGCACCCGCCCCACGTTCCAATCGATGTTCTCGCACATCGCCAGCGCCGCCCGCGTATGCTCCACGTCCTCCTGCGACGCGTTCTCCGCCCGCATCGGCAGCGGATGGTTCTTGAACTTCTCGTAAAACCGGTCCGGCACCTGCATCGGCGAGTGCGGGCTGTTGTAGGGGATGTAGCAGAAAAACGGCCGCGCCCGGTTCTGTTCGATGAACCCGATCGCCCGGTCCGTCAGGTCGTCGATGATGTACCCGTTGCCGCGAATCATCTTGCCGTTATGGTCGAGCTCCGGCGTGAAGTACTGCCCCCAGTGCCCCGACGTAAACCCATAGAACTCCTGGAAACCGCGGTAGTTCGGATGGTACGGCGGCTGCGTCCCGTTGTGCCATTTGCCGAAAATCCCCGTCGAATACCCCGCCTCGCGAAACACCTCGGCGATCGTCCGGTTCCCCAGGTCGAGCCGTTCCTCCCCCGTCGACACGCCGCGCACGCCGCCCCGCGCGTGATACCGCCCCGTCAAAAACTCCGCCCGCGTCGGCGCGCACACCGGGCACACGTAGAACCGGTCGAACAACGCCCCGTCGCGCGCCAGCGAGTCGATAGTCGGCGTGCTCAGGTTCGAGTTTCCGTGCACCGACAGGGCGCCACAGCCCTGGTCATCGGGCAGCTTCACGAGAACGTTCGGACGCTTCGCGCGCCCCTGCGCGGCCAGCGGCATCGCCGCGGCGGCCAGAAACTCTCGGCGGGAAATTGCCATGCGATTACCTTATCTCACCCGCCGGCCGCCGGATCAGCGTCACCACCGCGAACGTCGCCAGCAGCGGCACCAGGCTCGCCGTAATCAGGATCGGCTCGAACGAATACCGGTCCGAAACCACGCCCGTCAGGTAGGTCGCCGCGATCGTCCCGATGCCCGCGCCGGTCCCCGACATCCCGCTCAC
>CAYMTH010000758.1:0-2938 GCA_964393235.1 uncultured Solibacteraceae bacterium
ATGGCCGCGGCGGGCGAGCTCAACCGCAACGGCGGCGGCGAGCGTCGTCTTACCCACACCTCCCTTCCCCATCAACATCACCAGACCGTGGCCGGGGACCGCGATCTCGTCGATCAGTGACCCCAGGTCCGGGGCCGCGGCGGTCACGGCTTCCGTCGCGACGGGCGCGGCGGGTTGCGGGGTGAAGAAGCCGCGAAGCGCGGCGAGACCTATCAGGTTGAAGGGCTGGAGTGAGATTTGGTCGGTGGGGAGCGCCTGCAACTCGGCCGGGAGGGCGGCGAGGGCGGCCTGCTCGCGGCGGCGGACGGCGGCGGCGAGCGGACAGGACCCGGCTTCGGCGGCGGGGAGGATGCCGTTGACGACGAGGAAGGGGTTCGTCAGGCCGATTTTGGCGAGTTCGTCGCGGGTGCGGGCGACCTCGGCCAGGGACGACGACTGCGGGCGGGCGACGAGGACGAGACGGGTGCGGGCGGGGTCGGCGAGGGTCGCGACGGCGAGACGGTAACGGTCACGCTGCTTTTCGAGGCCGGCGAGGGGACCGAGGCAGGAGGCGTCGCCCTTGCCCTGGTCGAGGAAGCCGGACCAGGCGCCGGGGAGTTGGAGGAGGCGAATGGTGTGGCCGGTGGGGGCGGTGTCGAAGACGATGTGGTCGTAGGGGAGGGGGTCTGTCAGGAGGGCGGTGAATTCGTCGAACGCCGCGATTTCAGTGGTGCAGGCGCCAGAGAGCTGCTCCTCGATGGACTTGACGACGGTGTCGGGGAGGGCGCCGCGGACGGGGCCGACGATGCGGTCGCGGTAGGCCTGGGCGGCGGCTTGCGGGTCGATTTCGAGGGCGTCGAGGCCTGGAGCGGCGGGGATAGGGGTGATGCGATTGCCGATGGGGAGGCCGAGGACCTGGGCGACATTGGAGGCCGGGTCGGTCGAGACGAGCAGGACGCGGCGGCCGGCGGCGGCGAGCTGGAGGGCGGCGGCGCAGGCGATGGACGTTTTGCCGACGCCTCCTTTGCCGGTGAAGAAGAGGTGTCTTGGGGGATCGTCGAGGAATCGCATATAGGCTCCTTCAGCAGTTGCCGCCGGGGCAGCAGGGGGCAGCGGGAGCGGGTTCGAGGACGGCGAAAAGGATGCCGGCCCAGCGGGCGAGTTCGGCGCGGGTGGGGTAGCGGCCGGCGAGGGCGACCTCGCCGTTGACGAGGACTAGGGGGAGGGCGCCGGGGCCGGAACGCTCCAGGAAACCGCGGACGGCTGCGTTTTCGGCGAAGGCGACGGGCTGGTGGGCGAGGTTGAAACGCTCGAGGCGGGCGCCGTTGCGGACGGCCCAGGCGGCGTCGGCGGCGAAGGCGGCGAGGGCCGGGTCGACGTCGGTGCCGCAGACGCCGGTGGAACAGCAGAGGGCGGGGTCAAAGACCTGGATGGTGTTCATGAGAGGGCTCCGATGCGGAGGATTTCCTTTTGGAGGTTGTCGGGTTTTTGGGAGAGGTCTTCGAGGGGGAGGGCGAGGAAGGCCTCGATGCGGTTGCGGGGGGTGCGGTCGGCGGCGACGCCGGCCGCGTCGGTTTCGGCGTCGGTGCCGGTGGGGGGGGCCGGGTCGGGCACGCCCCAGTGGGCGCGGAGGGCCGGGGCGAGGTAGGCGGGGCAGGTTTCGCGGTCGGCCGAGCCGCAGACGGTGATGACGATATCGGGTGCGACGGGGAGGCTGTCCCAGGACTTGCTAAAGTAGCCGGCGGTGGCGATGCCTTCGCGGGCGAGGAGGGCAAGCGACCGGGGATGGACCTGGCCGGTGGGTTTGCTGCCGGCGCTGACGGCCGACCATCCGGCCGGGGCGAGGTGGTTGAAGGTCGCCTCGGCGAGGATGGAGCGGCAGGAGTTGCCGGTACAGAGGAAGAGGATATTCATTAGACGGTTTCCGGTTTGACGGCGCGGACGAAGGCGCTCATGAATTTCTTGTCGACCAGGGGGGCGATGGCGTCGACGTCGATGCCTTCGGCCTGGAGGAAGTTGCGCGCATCCTCGATAGCGTAGATGCGGGTTGGTTCGATTTCGATACGCGTGAAGCCGGCGGCGGCGAGTTTGGCGGCGTAGTCCGTTTCGGCCAGGGCGCCGGCGATGCAGCCGACCCAGAGGAGCATGTGGCGGCGGACCTCGTCGGGGACATCGCCGCGGACGACGACATCGGAGACGGCGAAGCGGCCGCCGGGCTTGAGGACGCGGAAGGCTTCGCGGAGGACGCGGTCCTTGTCGGCGGAGAGGTTGATGACGCAGTTGGAGATGATGACGTCGACGGAGTTGTCCGGGAGGGGGATGTTCTCGATTTCGCCTTTGAGGAACTCGACGTTGGCGAGGCCGGATTTGCGCTGGTTTTCGCGGGCGAGGGCGAGCATGTCGTCGGTCATATCGAGTCCGTAGGCTTTGCCGGTGGGGCCGACGCGGCGGGCGGAGAGGAGGACGTCGATGCCGCCGCCGCTGCCGAGGTCGAGCACCGTTTCGCCGGGGTTGAGGGCGGCGAGGGCGGTGGGGTTGCCGCAGCCGAGGGAGGCGAGGACGGCTTCCTGGGGGAGGCCGGATTTCTGGGCCTCGTCGTAGAGGTTCGACGTGATGGGGTCGACTTCGGGGCCGCAGCAGCTGACGGGGCCGCAGCAGGACTTCCCCGCCCCGGCGATGACGAGCCGGGCGGCTTCGCCGTACTTTTCCTGGACGATCTCCTTGACGTTCATATAGGGTTTCGGTTCCTTTCGATCTATTTGCAGCAGACGACTTTGGCCGGTTCGACGGCGTTGTTGCGGGTGCAGCACTCGGCAAAGAGGAAGCCGAGGAGCTCCTGGAGGACGGGGGAGTTGGCCGTGTACCAGAGGAAGGTGCCTTCGCGGCGGACCTTGACGATGTCCTCGTTCTTGAGCTTTTCGAGGTGGTGGGAGAGGGTGCTGGGCGCGATGCCGAGCTC
>CAYMTH010000759.1:0-1641 GCA_964393235.1 uncultured Solibacteraceae bacterium
CTTTTCTCCTTCCTTCATGGTGCGGGCGAGGAAGCCGCGGATGAGTTCGGCCTGCTCGTCGACTTCGACGAGAAAAGCGTCGTGGCCGTAGTTGGAGGTGAGTTCGATGTAGGCAACGTCCTGGTTGCGGCGGCGAAGTGCGTTGACGATCTCCTGCGACTGATAGGAGGGGTAGAGCCAGTCGGAGGTGAAGCTGATGACGAGATAGCGCGTGCGGCCCTTGGCCAGCACGGGAACGAGCGAGGGCGCGCCGTTGGCGAGGTCGAACATGTCCATCGCCTTGGTGATGTAGAGGTAGGAGTTGGCGTCGAAGCGGTCGACGAACTGGCTGCCGCGGTAGCGGAGGTAGCTTTCGACCTCGAAGATGCCGTTCTCTTCGCGCTGGCGGCGGCCGAACTTCTGGCGCATCGACTCGTCGCTCATGTAGGTGATGTGGCCGACCATGCGCGCGACGGCGAGTCCGCGGGCCGGGACCTTCTTGTCGTAGTAGTCGCCGTCGCACCAGTCCGGATCGGCCATGATGGCCTGGCGGGCGACCTCGTTGAACGCAATCTGCTGCGCGGAGTGCCGCGCGGTGGAGGCAATGGGAATGGCGCTGGCTACCGCGTCTGGGTAGCGTACGGCCCATTCAAGAACCTGCATTCCGCCCATCGAACCGCCGGCGACCGAGAGGAGGCGCGTGATGCCGAACGAGTCGACGAGCATCTTCTGCAGCCTGACCATATCGCCGATGGTGATGACCGGGAAGGTCATGGCGTAGGGCCGGCCGGTGGCGGGGTTGATCGACGACGGCCCGGTGGAGCCCTTGCAGCCGCCGAGGACGTTGGAAGAGATCACGAAGTACTTGTTCGTGTCGAAGCCCTTGCCGGGGCCGATCATGTTGTCCCACCAGCCCTTGTGCCCCTCGGCGTCGACGCCGCCCGCGTGGGCGTCGCCGGAGAAGGCGTGGACGATGAGAATGGCGTTCGATTTCGCCTCGTTCAGCGTGCCGTAGGTTTCATAGGCAACCTGGACCGGCGAAAGGACGACGCCGCTTTCGAGCTCCAAGGATTCGAACTGCTTGATCTGCGTGGTGACCACCATGGGCGGAGGAAACCACTAGGATAGCAACTACGCTTTTCGATTCAGCAGCCAATCGGTGAACTCGCCCTCGCCGTGGACGTCGGTGAGACGCTGGTCGCGGCTCTGGAAGCGGTAGGTGAGCTTCAAGTGGTCCATGCCGAGAAGGCGGAGGATGGAGGCGTGGAAGTCGTGGACGGTCTTCGGCTGGTCGACGGCGCGGAGGCCAAACTCGTCGGTGGCGCCGAGGGCGCGGCCGCCCTGAATGCCGGCGCCGGCCATCCACGAGGAGAAGCCGTAGGGGTGATGGTCGCGGCCGTTCTTGCCCTCGGCGAGGGGCGTGCGGCCGAACTCGCTGGACCAGACGACGAGCGTGGAATCGAGCAGGCCTTTCGCCTTGAGATCCTTCAACAGCGCAGCGATGGGCTGGTCGGACTTGCGGCACATCTTGGTGTGGGATCCGAGCAGATCGTTGTGCGCGTCGTCCCAGTCGTCGCCGAGGTTCGTGCCGCAGTAGAGTTGAACGAAGCGCACGCCGCGCTCGACCAGGCGGCGGGCGAGCAGGCACTTGCGGCCGAAATC
>CAYMTH010000759.1:1651-2937 GCA_964393235.1 uncultured Solibacteraceae bacterium
GGCGAGGACGCCGTGGACGGGACGCCGCTCGTCGACGGCGCGGCGGCCGAAATCGTCGGTGGCGGGTTCGCCGATGCCATAGAGCTTGCGCGTGGCTTCAGATTCCTTGGAGATGTCGACGGCATCGGGCGCCTCCGACTGCATGCGGTAGGCGAGTTCATAGGAGGCGATGCGGGCGTCGAGAGCCGTGTCCTCTTCCCGCTCGGCGAAGTGGCGCTTGTTCATGCGGGCGATGAGATCGAGCGTTTCGCGCTGCGATTCGCGGCTGACGCCTTGGGGGGAGTTCAGGTGCAGCACCGGACTCTGGCCGCCGCGGAAGACGGTGCCCTGATAAACGGCGGGCAGATAGCCGGCGCCGTAGGCCCCGGCGCCGGACTTCATGGCGCCATCGCTCATGACGACGAAGGCGGGGAGGTTCTGATTGTCGCTGCCGAGTCCGTAGACGGTCCAGGCGCCGAGCGATGGCCGGCCGGGGAACTGCGAGCCGCTGGTGCGCAGGTAGATGGCCGGCGCGTGGTCGAAGGCGTCGCCGTAGCAGGAACGGATGACGGCGATGTCATCGGCGTGGTCGGACAGGTGCGGGAAGAGCGAGGAGATTTCGAGGCCGGACTGGCCGCAGCGGTGGAACTCCCACGGCGAGCCGCGCATGAGCGCCTTGCGGAAATCGATGCGGCTGGTGATGAGCCCCTCGCCGAAGGAGCCCGGCAGCGGCTGGCCGTCGTACTTGCGGAGGTTCGGTTTTGGGTCGAAGGTATCGACATGGCTGACGCCGCCATGCATGAAGAGGAAGATGACGTTCTTGGCGCGGGCGGGAAGGTGGGGCGGGCGAGGCGTGGTGGCGCCGGCGCGCGCTTCCTCTTCGAGTATCGAGGCGAGCGCGAGCGCGCCGAAGCCTTTACCGGCGCGGAGGAGGAGTTCACGGCGAGAGTGCATGGGAACCTCAGTCGACATGGAGAAATTCGTTGGTATTGAGCAGCCCGCGGGCGAGTTCGGTGGCCGCCGCCGCGCGAGTGCCGGTCAGCGTCGTCTGCTTCGCCAGGAATTCGGCGGCCATTTGCTGTTCGTTGGCGGCGGGGGAACGGGCGTAGACGCGGTGGAAGATGTCGCGGATCAAAGTCGCGTCGCTCTCGCCGGCGACGAGCGCCTTGGCGGCGAGGGCCTGCGCCTGGCGCAGCGTGAACTCGCCGTTGAGCAACGCGAGCGACTGCGGCGCCGTCGTCGACGACTCGCGGCGGGAGCAACTAAGCACGCCTTCGGGCCGATCGAAGACCTCGAGCAGCGGCATG
>CAYMTH010000760.1:0-2933 GCA_964393235.1 uncultured Solibacteraceae bacterium
CGTCGTAGGCACAGGCCTCCACGTAGCCGTCCCAGTCCTTGCGGCGGATCGTCAAGTCCGTCATCAGGTGATGCAGGTTCGATTCGTGCAGGACGACGATCCCCGGCTGCGCCACCGCCGTCTCGTAAACATAGTCGTGATAGCCGTTGTTGCCGATCTGGTAGATCACCGCGTCGTACGCGGAAGCGTCGAAACCAGGCCGCGCCGCCTCGAACAGATCCACTTCCGCGCCGTGGCGCAGGTGGTCGACGAGCACGGCGGAATAATCGGCGATGCCGCTCTTGGCCGGCGGCATGGGGGAAAAATGAGCGATCTTCAGCGGACCCACTCCATGGAGAAATTGCCCATCGCAAACGGCACGCGGACCATTGCCGGCGTCCGCGCCTCGTCCCGGGCCAGGAACAACACCAAGTCCAGTGTACCGTTGGCCGTCTGCACGTTCACCTGCAGCTTGTCGGACTCGGTGGGCACGTCGTTCACCTTCGCGGTCTCGGCGCCGCCGTACTCCATGCGCACGTCGTAGCCCGCGCCAAAATAGAGCTTCTGCGGCTTCGGCATCCGCCCGCGGGCCACCTCGTCGCGCACGAAGAAGAGGTAGGCCAGCGCGTCGCGCGGACAGGCCGGCACCGCGAACTCGCTCGATCCGCCGCCGTTCGCCGTTGTCCGCTTCGCCTTGCCGGCCGCGAAGGTCGTCTTCTCGCGTCCCTTGCGCGGGCCGTGCTCAAACTCTTTTTCAAACTCCTGGCTGCAGAAGTTGTCGTCGACCACGGAGCGGTAGCGGTCCATCACGCGGAACGCCGGCACCGCCGCCTCGATTTGAAACTCGAGCACCCACCGCCCGCCGTCGCGCGTCGACTTCATCTGCGCCTCGCCCAGCCCGAGGCCGCTCGGCCATTTCACTTCGTAGCGGAAACTCTCCTCGCGCGGCGCGCCCGTCGCGGCAGTCGCCGTCAGAAGACACATCATCCACCACTGGTACTGCTTCATTGTTTACCGCCGTCCCACTGCCGATCCGCGCCGCGCCGGTTTCGCCTGCGCGCCGGCCACTTCATAATAGACGTCGAGCGTCTGCCGCGCGGTTCCACGCCAACTGAATCGCGCCGCGTTCTGCAGCCCCAGCCGCTCCTTCCGCGCCCGCAACTCGGCGTTCCGCAACAGGTCCCGCATCGCCGCCGTCATCTCGCCCGTATTGTGCGGATCGAACAGCACCGCGGCCGAACCGGCCACCTCCGGCATCGCCGACGTATTCGCGCAGGCCACCGCCCGCCCGCACGCCATCGCCTCCAGAATCGGAATTCCGAAACCTTCGTAAAAAGAAGGGAACACGAAGATGTCGCAGGCGTTGTAGAGCTGCAGCAGTTCGCTGTCGTCCACGTAGCCCGTAAAGTGAATCCGGTTGCCGAACGGCGAGTGCTCCACCGCCTGGTGCACCTTCGGGGCGTACCAGGTGTCCTTGCCGACCATCACCAGGTGATGCGGCAGTTCGGGACTAGTCGCCACCAGTTCCTCGAAGGCGCGGATCAGACCCAGCGGGTTCTTCCGCGGCTGCAGGTCGCCCACGCACAGCACGAACGGATGCGCCACCTGAAACCGCCCTTCCACAAACGACTTCGCCTTGGCCCGCGATACCGGCTTGAAAATCTCCGCGCACGCCGCCGGCACCACCGCGATCCGCGACGGATCCAGCGCATACGCCCGCGCGATCCCCTGCCGCGAGAACTCGCTCAACGTCAGGATCTTCGCCGCCCGCCGCACCGTTCGCTCCACCGACCACTGCAGCTGCATGCGCCGAGCCGCCGGGAAGAATTCGGGATGCTCCAGGTAGCTCACGTCGTGGATGCTCACCACCACCGGAGCCGGGCAGAACAGCGGTGATGTATATTGCACATGCAGCAGGTCCGGGCAGTCCTGCCGCACCCGGCGCGCCAGGTCGACGCCCAGCCGGACAAACGGATTCTCGCTCACGCGCCGCGTCCGGATCCGCGCCGGGACGTGCTCCTCCGCGCCCCGCACCGACGTGTAGGCGATGAATTCCGATTTGTTGTCTAAGGCCGCGTACCCTTCCAGCAAGCTGCGAACATAGACTTCGTTCCCCGTTAGATGCCTGCCGATAGCGTGGGCGTCAATGCAAAAGCGCATGAAGCTTGTACCAGTATAGAACCCGCGCCGCGCCGGAAAGTCGTTACATTTGGTTCAAAGCCAGCCGCAGTCGTCGAGCGCCGCCCAGGCCGCCCGCCGGTGGAACCGCTCCTCGTAAACCCGGCGGCCCGCGTCCTCCAGGCGACGCCGCTCGGCCGGGTCGTGCAGCAACTCGGTCACCGCCCGCTCGAACGCGTCCGCGCCGTCGGCCAACCGCAGCCGTTCCGGCAGCCCCTCGGCCCCCAGCGCCGTCGAAACCACCGCCGTCCCCGCCGCCCAGGCCTCCAGAATTTTGATCCGCGTGCCCGACCCGGCCAGCAACGGCACCACCGCCAGCCGCCCCCGCGCGATTTCCGGCAGCGCGTCCGGCACCGCCCCGGTCAATTCGATCCGCCGGTCGCCCCGCACGATCGGACGCACCGCCTCCGGGTTCATCCCAACCAGCCGCCAGCGCAGCTGCGGAAACCGCCCGCGCAGCTTCGGCCATACCTGCCCGTGGAACCACGCCACCGCCTGCTGGTTCGGGTGATACTCCATGTTGCCCGAAAAGACGATCGACTCGTCCTTCTCCACCTCAGGCCGCTCCACCCACCCGATCGTGTTCGGGAACACCACCGCCGCCACCCCGCGCACCAGCCGCGCGTCACTCTCCGAACACACCAGGCAACCGTCGAATCGCGGCAGCAGCTCCGATTCCAGCCGCGCGCTCAACCGCGCGAACCGCTCGTGCGCCCACCGCGCCCCCGGCCCGGCCGCCCGCGCCATCGACTCGAAGAACCGCGACTCGATGTTGT
>CAYMTH010000761.1:0-2932 GCA_964393235.1 uncultured Solibacteraceae bacterium
AGACGACCGCGTCTCGGCCACGAAGCTCGAGAAGCACGGCAGATTGTCGCCGAGTAGCGCATTGAGGTTGATGCCGCCTTCAAAGAACGTGGCGGTCGGGAAAACCTGTGCCTCGCCCACGTTCGGTTTGGGTGAATAGGGCCACGGCGCCGTGGTTGCGGTCGCGTTCACGATGCCGCACACCGTATGTTCGCCGGTGCCGTCCGTGCACTTGGCCGTGTCCGAGCTGTAGATCAGGTCCGTCGTGCCGGCATGTTGGTTGCCGCCCGTGCCGACCCACTTGAAGACCTTGATGACCGGCGTATCGCCGCCGCTCACAAACTCGGAAACGATCAGGATGTCGCCGGCCACGTGCTTGCCGGTGAAGGTGCCCGTGCCGGTGCAGTCCGGACCCGTGCTGCAGGTCACATCGGCCTGCAGGAACCAGAAGCCGATGTTGGCGTCGCCGTCGTTGGAATAGCGGTCGGCGCCGAAATAGATGCCGAGGTCGCCGCCCAGGTTGTAGGCGGCGGCATAGGCGTTCATGATCTCGTCTTTATCGGGGGAAGTGCCGGACGTGAACTTCCACTGGTCGATATCGTTGTAATCCTTCGATCCACCTTGGGTGAAGATCGATCCACCCAGCCCGTCCGCCTTGAAAAAGCGGGCCAGTGACCCGTTGGAGCCGCTGTTGGGCGGGTTCAGCGTCTGCCAGTCGGTGCCGGTGGCGGTGGTGTCGTTAATCGCATTGCCGTCAAGCTCGAAGACCCTGTTGTCGTCGACCTTCGAGCCGACATACGCCCACAGCGCTCCGACGGCAAACAGAGCGAGGGCGATTCGGAACAATGGCGCGCGGGTTACCGCGCGCATTTGACTGCGTGACATAAATCTCTCCTTTGGCGTGACAGGCGCGGCGAGCCGGACTCGCCGTGCACGTTACTGCTGGGACACGACCGATGGGAGCGTCGGCGCCGGTGCGCCGGCGCTCGCAGGAGTTTGTCTCATCAGAAGGCATTCGCCTTTTCGTGGTGAGTGCTTTCTGCCGGTTTGAGTATGGATCCGGTACGTACTGGAATCAATAGGACGAGACCTATCTTTCGGATGACCAGGCGGCCCCCAAATGACTTGAGGCGGTGCCCAGGATACTGCCCCGCTGCGCCGCAGGGGATCCGGGTACCGCCTCTCTCGAATCGAGTATCCTAAAGGCCCTCGCGCCGGTCAATTTTTCCCGAACCTATCTTTCGATCTAGGACGCTCCGCGTTATGGTCCAATATCCTGTATGCACCGGCGCCTCTTTCTCCTTTCGATTCCGGCACTTGCCGAAGATTGGCCGCAGTTCCGCGGGCCGGGTGGCCAAGGCCACTCGGCCGAAAAAGGTCTGGCCGCCGAATGGGGACCCGGCAAGCACGTCAAGTGGAAGGCCGCCATCCCGGGCACCGGCTGGTCCAGCCCCTCCATCGCCGGCGACCGCATCTGGCTCACCACCGCGACCGATAAAGGCGCCTCCCTCCGCCTGCTCGCCGTCGAAACCGCCACCGGCCGCATCGCCCTCGACAAAGAGGTGTTCCGCGTCGCCGACAAAGGCCCCGGCATCCACGGCAAGAACTCTTTCGCCTCCCCGACGGCCATCGTCGCCGGCGACCGCATCTACGTTCACTACGGCTTCTACGGCACCGCCTGCCTTAACACGAAGGGCGACGTGCTCTGGCGCCAGACCGTCAAGTACGAGCCCCAGCACGGCCCCGGCGGCTCGCCCGTTCTCTTCGAGGACATGCTGATCTTTAGCTGTGACGGCTTCGACGCGCAGTTCGTCATCGCCCTCGACGCCGCCACCGGCAAGGTCCGCTGGAAGACCGCCCGCGGCAAGGGCAACCAGGCCTACACAACCCCGCTCGTCATCACCCACAACGGTCAGCCGCAAGTGATCAGCCCCGGCGCCCACCACGCCTACGCCTACGACCCCCGCAACGGCAAGGAGCTCTGGTACATCGAGTACGGCTCCGGCTTCTCCAACGTCCCGCGGCCCGTCTACTCCCACGGCCTCGTCTACATCTGCTCCGGCTTCTTCCAGCCCGTCATCTTCGCCGTCCGGCCCGATGGCAAGGGCAACGTCACCCAGTCCCACGTCGCCTGGCAGCACGGTCGCGCCGTCCCGCTCACCCCCTCGCCCATCGTCGTCGGCGACGAAATCTACATGGTGAGCGACAACGGCATCGCCACCTGCCTCGACGCCGCCACTGGTAAGGTCCACTGGACCCAGCGCATCGGCGGCAACCATTCGGCCTCGCCCGTCCACGCCGACGGACGTATCTACTTCCTCAGCGAGGAGGGCGACGCCGTCGTCCTCGCGCCCGGCAAGGAGTACCGCATGCTCGCGAAAAACTCGATCGGCGAACGCACCCTCGCCTCGCTTGCCGTCTCCGGCAAAGCCATCTACCTGCGCGGTGACCAGAATCTGTACCGGATCGAATTGGCATAGGGGGAAGTCCCATGGCATAGACGAAAAAAGCCGCATGAGCCTGCTCCAGCCTTGTCGTACTCGTGTAATTCAGCTAAAACTGGGCTAGTTGCCCGGAGTGGCGACGATGTAACGGCGAAGGAGCCCGAGTTCCATGAAGTGTTTGTGTTTGATCCTCACGATCTGTGCGGCCGGTCTGGCGTATGGCCAGGGTGCTTCCGAGGAGGCCCGTTTGCGGGTCCTGAACGGGCAGGCGGTCAGCCTGCTGGCGCGCTACCAGCGCGGTGACGCCGCCGCCAAAGCGCAGGCCCGCGCCGAGGCTGCCACGCTGCTCGCCGAACGCCGCGCCGCGCTCGACGCCCTCATCGGCGCCAACGCGAAATCGGCCCTCGGCCTCGCCTTCGCCGCCGACCTGCTCGCCGACCTCCGCGCCGCCTTCCCGGCCAGCGCCGCCGAGATCGAATCCCGCGGCGAATGGCGCGGCAAGCTCGAAT
>CAYMTH010000762.1:0-2911 GCA_964393235.1 uncultured Solibacteraceae bacterium
TATCAGTACCACCGTTGTATTGCAATGAGAAAAAAGTACTACCCCGCTCAAAAATGGTGCCTGCCGCGAGTGTCCCCATTTTTCACTCCAGCGCAAACGCTACATACGCCCCCGGAATCTTCCCCTGCGTCGACGGCGTCAAACCCACCTGCGCCGCC
This sequence comes from uncultured Solibacteraceae bacterium, assembly GCA_964393235.1. Taxonomy (GTDB): domain Bacteria; phylum Acidobacteriota; class Terriglobia; order Bryobacterales; family Bryobacteraceae. The sequence goes on from CAYMTH010000762.1 coordinate 159, forward strand.
GCGCAAAAGACGACAAACTGTTTCCCGCCAACCATATAGACCGCCGGCATCCCCTCGAGCGCCGCGTCCACCTCCGTCTCCCACAACACCTTCCCGTTGTCCACGTCGAACGCCCGCACCTGCCGGTCCCGCGTCCCCGCAAACAGCACCCCGCCCGCCGTCACCACCGGCCCGACCTTTGGATAATGCGATCCCGTGTTCTTGATCCCCTTCGCCGCCAGGTGCGGCACATCCCCCAGCGGGATCTTCCACCGGATCGTCCCGTCGTTCAAATCATAGGCCGTCAGCGACGACCACGGCGGTTTGATCGGCGACAACCCGTCGCTCGCGATCATGAACCCGAACCCGCTCACATACCGTTCCGCGTCCCCGCCGCCCCCGCTCCCGGCCGGCACATTCGCCCGCGCCCGCGCCGGATTGTACAGGTACGCCACCAGGTCGTCCACCTCCAGCCCGGTCAACTTCGGATACCCCGGCATCGGCCCCTGCCCCTGCCGGATCACGTTCACGATCCGCTCCCGCGGCATCTTCAACGCGATATCGTCCAGCCCCGGCATCGCCGGCGGCGCCCCCCGCCGGTCGGCCTTATGGCAGTTCATGCAGTGCGCAATGTACACCCCCTGCCCCCGCTGCTCCGCCGTATCGGCATACCCCGCCTTCGCCGTCCCCTCCGGCTCCAGCTTCAGCATCGCCGGCAGATCCTTGGAAACAACGTACAGATACCCCTTCGAGGGCTCCACCGCCGCCCCGCTCCAGTTCGCCCCGCCGTTGTTCCCCGGCATCTGAATCGTGTTCCGTGTCCCCGGCGGCGTAAACAACCCCTCGTTCCGCGCCGACAGAATATCGTCCCGGAACTTCGCCCGGTCTTCCGGACTCAGATAAGGACTCAAATCGTCCACCGTGAACTTCTGCCGCGAAAACGGCGGCGGCTTCACCGGAAACGGCTGCGTCGGCCACGTCTTCTCCCGCGGCATATCCGACTTCGGCACCGGCCGCTCCTCGATCGGAAACAGCGGCTCCCCCGTCACCCGGTTGAAAACCCACACAAACCCCTGCTTCGTCACCTGCGCCACCGCGTCGATCGACTTCCCGTTCTGCCGCACCGTAATCAACTTCGGCGCCGTCGCGTCGTCGTAGTCCCAAATGTCGTGGTGGACCATCTGGTAGTGCCACAACCGCTTCCCCGTCCGCGCGTCCAGCGCCAGCAGGGAATCGGAGAACAGGTTCGCCCCCTCCCGGTCGGCCCCGTAGAAGTTGTACTTCGCCGACGCCGTCGGGGCATACAGAATCCCCCGTTTCACATCGAGCGACATCTCCCCCCACACATTCGCCCCGCCCACTGTCTTCCACGCGTCTTTCGGCCACGTGTCATACCCGAACTCCCCCGGCCGCGGCACCGTGTGGAAGGTCCAAACCAGCTTCCCCGTCCGGACATCGAACGCCCGGATATCCCCCGGCGCCGACCCATACCCCTGGTTCGTCGCCGAGCCGAGAATAATCAGGTCTTCAAAAACCCGCCCCGGCGTCGTCGATTGCACCAGCGCGATCGTCGCCGGGTCCCGGTCGAGCCCCTGCTTCAGGTCGTACCCGAACCCCGGAATCTCCTTCCCCGTCACGGCATCGATGGCCCGCAGCCGGTGGTTCGACGCAAACAGCAGCCGCCGCTCTTTCCCATCCTTGCTCGCCCAGTAATTCAGCCCCCGGTTGGTGATGATCTTCGTATCCGCCCCCGGCGAAAAGGCCCATTTCTCCTTCCCGGTCGCCGCGTCCAGCGCGACAATCGAGTTCCCCTTCGCCATCACGTACAACGTCCCATCGACCATCAGCGGATTAAAGAAGTACTTGTTCGAATCCCCCGTCGGATACGACCACACCCGCTTCAACTTCGAGACATTGGACCGGTTGATCTGCGTCAGCGGCGAGTACTGCGACGCATCCGGTCCGCCGCCGTAATCCGGCCAACTCTGCCCGCAAACGCTCAACCCCGCCAGCACCAGAAGGAATCGCATACCCACCCAGCATACCCGCACTCCCTAAAAACTGGTGCCTGCCGCGAGTGTCCCCATTTTTCTCCCAAGCCGTTCCCAGCCCAAGAAACTTTATATTCGCCTTGTTTTCAGCCACTTCCATTTTCGAACCGGACGATTGGACCTCCCCGCCGCGCTACCCTGAAAGTAGCCCCTCCCTCCCCCCTCCGCACCCATCCGGACAAACCGAGGATCAAACCAAGGTTCAGACCAAGGTTCAAACCAACGAACAAACCAACCAATTCACTGAAAATAAAAGAGTTAGCAGAGAAACAAAACAACCTGCTACCCTGAAACTTCTCATGGATTTCCTCGCAGGCATGAACCCGCAGCAACGGCAGGCCGTTGCCCACACCGAGGGCCCCCTCCTCATCCTTGCCGGCGCCGGCTCCGGCAAAACCCGCGTCATCACCCACCGCATCGGCCATCTCATTAAAACCAAAGGCGTTTACCCCTCCGCCATCCTTGCCGTCACCTTCACCAACAAGGCCGCCGGCGAAATGCTCGCCCGCCTGCAGGCCCTGTGCGGCGAGACGGTCGCCGGGGAGCTGTGGGTCTCCACCTTCCACGCCGCCGGCGTGCGGATCCTGCGGCGCGACGGCCACAAGGTGGGGTTGCCGCGCGGGTTCACGATCCTGGACGACGCCGATCAGCTGACGGTGATGAAGCGAGCGCTGGCCGAGCTGGGGATCGCGGAGCGGCTGCTCGCCCCCAAGGAGGCGCTGG
>CAYMTH010000763.1:0-2905 GCA_964393235.1 uncultured Solibacteraceae bacterium
GTTCACCCACGCGTCGTGATGGTTCCCGTAGATCACCCACTGGTCCGGAAACTCTGCGCCCTTCAAGAACCCCAGCACGTTATGCACCGGCCGGTTCGAATGGTCGAACCCGACCCGTACCCGCACTTTCCCCGGCCCCGGCCCGAACCGGTACGGCACGCGCAGCCCGCCCGTCCACGCCTCCGGCGCGGCGTCCCCGCCCAGCGATTCCAGCAGCGGCCGCGCGTCTCCATACGAAATCGGCAGCACCGGAATCGGCATGAGAGTCTTCGCCTCGGCGAACGGCAGCCGCCGCGCGCCTTTCTCCGACGCCCAGCCCGGCGTCAACGGGTCGCCCACGTAGAGCGACATGTCCATCACGCTCCCGCGCTGCACCCCCTGCTCGCACCGGAACGGACCGTCCGGATACACCGCCCCCTTCACGAACCCGTCGTCCTTCGGATCGGAAAAAATCAGGCACGCCAGCGCCCCGTGCTCCGCCGCGACCTTGGGCTTCACCCCGCGCCAGCTCGCCCCGTACCGCGCCAGCACGATCTTCCCCCGTACGTCGATCCCCCGCTCCCGCAGCGTCTTGTAATCTTCCGGAATCCCGTAGTTGACGTAAACCAGCTCCCCGGTCACATCCCCCGCACCCGAGTACGCGTTGTAAGTCGCCAGTTGGTTCCTATCCCGCGAATCCGGATCCGCCGCGAAGTTCGGTTCCTCCAGCCGCAGCCGGTACGGCTTCGGCCCCAGCAGCTCCACCATCCGCTCTTTCGGATACGGCAGATACGCCTCAAACGTCTCGATCCGCGCGTCCAGCCCGGCCTTCCGCATCACTCCCAGCGCATACTCCGCCACCGCCCGCCCCGCCGCCGATCCCGCGTGATGCGGCTCGGCCGCCATCCGCCGCATGTACTGTTCGATCCGCCGCGGATCCGGCGCCGCCTTGAGCGTCGCTTCCAGCCGCTGCTGCCGTTCCCACGCCGCCGCCCGGAACCCTCTCGCCGGCGCCGCCCCCAGCGCCCCAGCCGCCAGCACCCCCAGCCACTCCCGCCGCCGAAAAATGGTGCCTGTCGCGAGTGTCCCCATTTTTTCCATCATCAAAAACACGGCTTTATCAGTGTAATCTTCGTGTACGCCACCCGGAACCCCGCCCGCTCATAGTTCCGCTGCGACACACTCCCCGGCGCCACCTCCGCCGCCGCCAGGTCGCACCCCACCCGCGCCGCCGCCCCCAGTCGCGCCCGGATCAACTTCCCCTGCAACCCCAATCCCCGGCACGCCGCCACCGTCCCGTCGCACTGCAACACCGCCAACCCATCCCGCACGTCCACCTGCGCCCCGGCCACGATCTGCCCCTCCCCCCGCACCATGTACGTCCGGCACGTCGGCAACGCAAACAACGTCTTCCCCAAGTCCCGCCCCATTGCCGTCGCCTCTCCGAAAAACGCCGCCGCCATCGCCTCCGCCCACGCCGCTCCGTCCCCGCACTCCTCAACGTCCGGGTCCGTCCAATCCTCCCCCAACTCCCGCACCATCACGTTCTCAAACGTGCCGAACTCATACCCCCGCCGCGTCAACTGCGTCAGCAACGCCTCATCCGCGAACGGCGTCAGCGAAAACGACACTGGCGCCATCCGCTCGGCGTAAAACTCCTCCACTTCGTCGACCGAAAAAGCCCCCATCCCCGCCCCCCGCACCTGCGTCAACGGCGACTCTTCGTTCAAGAACACCGCCACCCCGCCGCCGCACTCCAGCAACGCCGCCTCCGAATGGCCGAACAGGCCCCGGTGCGCCGTGACCGCATCGCGTCCCAGCGCCGCCGAGGCCCGTTCCAGCCGGACCGCCAGTTCCCGCCCCGCAAACATCATCCGCGCGTCGCCCCGCTCCACCCCGCAAACGAGAACAGCCGGTCGTTCGTCCGGTCCTTGTCCCATTCCGGCGTCGGCAGGAAGTACCCCGGATGCTCCGGATGCAGGTGCTTCTTCACCACCTCGTCGTTCAGCGTCACCCCCAGCCCCGGCCCGTCCGGAACCGTGATGAAGCCCTTGTCCACGATCGGCTTGGGTATCCCGTTCACCATGTCTTCCCACCATGCCACATCGGCCGAATGGAATTCCATTACCAGGAACCCTTCCGTCGCCGCCGCGCAGTGCACGTTCGCCATGCACGAGACCGGCGTCCCCGCGAAATGCATTGCCATCGGCACGCCGTACTCCTGAATCGCGTCGCCGATCTTCTTCGTCTCCAGAATCCCGCCCGACGTCGCCAGGTCCGGATGCAGAATATCCACAGCGTGCGCCTTCGCCAGTTCGATGAACGGCTCCTTCAGGTAAATATCCTCGCCCGTCAGAATCGGGATATCCACGGCGTCCGTAATCTTCTTCATTAACTCCGTGTTCTGCCACGGAATCATATCTTCCAGCCACGCCAGGTTATACTGCTCCAGCGCCTTTCCCAGCCGGATGCACGAGTTCAAACCGATGTGCCCGAAGTGGTCCGCGCACAGCGGAATGTCGTAGCCCACTGCTTCCCGCACCCGCCCCACATAGTCCGCCAGCATCCCCACGCCCTTCGGCGTGAGTTCCATGCCGGTGAACATGTGCGGCGTCATGAACGCCTCCCGCGGCGTCATCCCCACCGGCTGCGTCAGCGTCCCCGGAGTCTTCGAAATCAACCCCACGCCCACGTCCATCTTCAGCCACGTGAACCCGCGCTCCCGCCGCTCCTTCACGCGCTGCGCCATCACGTTCGTATCCGGCGAAGAATCCGTGTCCGCGTACAAACGGATCTTATCCCGGTACTTACCCCCTAACATCTGGTAAACCGGTACGTTGTAAGCCTTCCCCGCCAGATCCCACAACGCCATCTCCACGCCGCACACCCCGCCTCCCTGCCGCGCGTGAGACCCGCACTGCTTGAT
>CAYMTH010000764.1:0-2891 GCA_964393235.1 uncultured Solibacteraceae bacterium
GCATCGTCCACGACACCCAGTCCATCTTTCACCCCTTCCAAACCGAGTACGCCCGCAAATTCATCGCCGCCTTCGGCCAGCGCTACGGCAACCGCAAGTCCCTTCTGGGCATCCGCCTCGGCCCCTCCGGCGATTACGGCGAAGCCCAATACCCCGCCCGCGGCCCCGGATACGGCTTCCGCCAGCACCACACCCACATCGGCTACTGGGCCGGCGATCCACTCGCCCGCGAAGACTTCCGCCGCCATCTCCGCAACAAGTACGGCAACGACGTCGCCCGCCTGAACACCGCCTGGGAAACCAACCACCAGAGCTTCGCCGAAATCCAGACGTTCCTGCCCGATACCGCCGTCTCCCGCCGCAAGCGCCTCGACTTCGCCGATTGGTACATGGGCGCCATGTCGGAGTGGTGCGAAAAATGGGCCCTCTGGTCCCGCGCCGCCCTGCCCAATACACAAATCCACCAGTCTTCCGGCGGCTGGGGCCCCGTCCCCATCGGTACAGACTACTCCTTCCAGGCCCGCTCCATGGCCAACGTCAAAGGCGGCATCCGCCTCACCAACGAGTCCGACGACTTCGCCGACAACTTCACCATCACCCGCATGGCCTCCTCCGCCGCCCGTTTCTATGGCGCCCAGCTCGGCTACGAACCGGGCGGTTACGGCTCCATGCGCGGCGTCATGGCCCGCCTCTACAACGCCGTCACCACCGGCGCCGTCCATCTCTTCTACTACCTCGGCAATCTCTCCCACAACGATCACGCCATCGAAGCCTGGCGCAAGCACGCCCATCTCCTCGACCAACGCGCCAAACCCATCATCGACGTCGCCGCCTTCTACCCCGATACCTATCTCAAGCTCGACGACGAAGTCGTCCGCTATCGCTGGGCCTCCACGTTCTTTACCGTCGGCCGCACCCTTCGCGAAGAGCTCGATTTCGACTACACCAGCGAACAGATGATCGCCGACGGCGCCCTCGCCAAATACAAAGTGCTCGTCTTCCTCTGGGGCGCCGTCACCGAAAAAGCCGTCCTGGAGAGGATCGACCAGTGGGTTCGCTCCGGCGGCGTACTCATCTACTGCATGCGCAACCGCGGCGCGCCCGTCACCGTCGAAGGCGACTCCGCCATCGCCAACCGCTGGGCCGCCGGCGACACCGGCAACGGTAGGGTCATCGTCTACGGCGGCGAGGCCATTCCGTCAAAAGCCTACAGCGAGTTCATCCGCGCCGAAGTTGAAAAACTCCCCACCATCCACCCGCGCCTCCGCGCCGCCATGAAGATGAGCAAGCCCGACACGGTCTACTGGAGCGTCCTCGAGAACGGCAGAATCGCCCTGCTCAACTTCAGTTCCCGCGCCGCCACCGTCACTTTGGCTGACAAGACCGTCATTCATCTCCCGGCGCACGAACCCGCTATGCGATAACCAAGCGTCGCTAGCGCGCACGCCTCCGCAACACACTCGCTGCCACGAGTCCAAGCGCACCGAGGACGATACTCCCCGGCTCGGGGACCGGCGCAGGCTCCGCCATGGCGAAAGTGGCGGCCGGAGCCGGAGAGTACGCGGCCAACCGGTAGGTCCGGCTCATGGGCATCGATGCGGCGACGGGCGCCACCGCACTGGTGGACGGTACGGCCAGACTCTGCAGAAAATCGCTCCAAGAAACGCGCTCCATGCTTCCAGCCCGCAAAAACGATAGCTGCCGGTCGCCCCGCGCGGACACGGCGGCGCTTCGAGTCGCACTCGCACCCGTCGTTCCGCTTGTAAGCGGCAACCCTTCCGGACTCAGGCCCCGTAGCGCATTGCTGGCGGCCACATACTGTGCCCAGGCCGAATCATGATCCGAACTGCTCCCCCAACTGTAACCGCTCGGCGATGACGTGGGAAGAGAGTAACCGCCAACCACGACAAGTCCGGACAACAGCTCCTCGATCGGAGTTTCCGTCTCCCAGAGCTCAAATTGCCATGCCTCTGTGATTCCGGAACCAGCAAGCTCCTCGATTCGTCCGGCCGGCCCCACTCCGAACTGCCGCCAGTCAGCAGTGCTATCCTCCGCATTCGAGGCCGCATAACCAATCGGCCCGGCAAGGCCGCACATCGTGGAGAAAGCCCCTAACCCAAACAGGAAAACAATTCGACACACTGCGCTGCGCCGCCAATTCCAACCCGACCGGCGCTGGACGCCACCGTTCATCACAACCGTCATGAAAGTAAAGTAAGCGAACGATCCGCGTGTGCGGATAGACCGCCCGGCTCAAATACGAAATCGACCTGACCAGGAACTCTGGTTGCGATAAGACCGTCGCAGTCCTATTGACAGATACCGGTGTTTATATATCTATAGAGATAGATCACTTATGTTTGATTCTAGTCAAACATAAATATATCCAGAGTAACTCAATGGCGTAAGTTGGCAACAAACATTCCAAGCAGAGCCCTCGCCACCCGCGCCCGGCACTCCGCCGTCGACCGCACGTCCGTAACCGGCGTCAACTCCGAGAGAGTCCAGGCCTCCCCAGCCAAAACGCGCCGCTCCGTCTCCCGGCACCGCACCGGCGCCGGTCCCATACTCCCATAGGCGATCCGCAAATCCGCGATCCGCCCTCCATCCACCCGCGCCGCCCCGGCAAAGTTCACCTTCGCGATCGCCTGCGCCCGCCGCGCCGCCACCTTCCGGAACCGGTCCACCCCCTCCCCGGTCCGCCACGGCAATACGATCGCCGCGATCAACTCCCCCGGCTCCAGCACCGTCCGCTTGTAGCCCGTATGAAACGCCTCGTACGCCACGCGCCGCACGCCCGCCGCCGACCGCAACTCCAGCACCGCGTCGTAAGCCAGCAGCACCGGGCTCGTATCCGCCGCCGGCGACGCATTCGCGATATTGCCCCCCAG
>CAYMTH010000765.1:0-2884 GCA_964393235.1 uncultured Solibacteraceae bacterium
TCTCCTTCATCCGGGTCCAACGGGCATCTGCGCCCATGGAGAGTTTTACTATTGTAATACACTAGGCGGTGAGGCGGCGATAACAATCGAGAGTGGCGGCGGCCATGTGGGTGGCGAGGAAGCGGGCGTGGACGAGTTCCCTGCCCCTTTCGGCCCAGTGGGCGGATTCGGGGGCGAGGAGGCGGGGGGCGGCGGCGGCGATGGCGGCGGGGTCGTTGGCGGTGAGCAGGCCGGTTTCTTCGTGGCGGACGATTTCCGGGAGGCCGCCGACGCGGCTGGCGAGGACGGGGACGCCGGCGCTCATGGCGAGGAGGGCGGCCGAGCCGAGGCCCTCTTCGCGGGTGATGTAGAGCAGGCCGCGGGCGGTTTTGAGGTCCTCGATGAGGTTGGTGGAGAATTTGACGTCGAGGCCGGACTGGCGGATGAGGTCGGAGCCTTTCATCGGGTCGTTCGAGGCGGGGGCGATGAGGGGGCCGGTGCGGGTGGAGGGGGGGAGGGCGCGGACGCCGTCGTAGACGACCTCGATTTTACGCGACGGGACGCCGGCTTCCATGAGCTTGCCGGCGACGTAGTTCGAGACGGCGAGGAAGAGGACGGGGCGGGAGTATTTCCAGCGGGAGAGGAGGCTGCGCTTGATGGGGAAGGCGACGCGGCGGCTGACGACGAGGGGGGCGCCGGCGAAGAGGGCGGCGAGGGTGTGGCTTTTGGCGCAGTGGGCGTGGACGAGGTCGCAGGAGGCGCGGAGGCGGGGGATGGAGAAGGGCTCGCCGAAGGGGCCGAGGAGGGTCTGGTGGACGGCGTGGGCGCGGAGTTCGTCGATGAGGCTCAGGACCTGATACTGGCCGCCGCGCATTTCGCGTCCGAGGTCGACGTGGAGGACGCGCATGGGGCCTTAGTGGAGACGCCGGGCGATGTCGGCGGCGATGGCTTTGCCGTGGAAGCGGCCGTTTTCGATGAAGATTTCGTTGGTGTGGACGCCGGCGACGACGACGCCTGCGAGATAGATGCCGGGGCGTTCGCTTTCGTAGGTGTCGGGGTCGGTTTTGGGCTTGCCGGTGGAGTCGTCGAGGGTGATGCCGTGCTGGGCGAGGAAGGCGAAATCGGGGCGGTAGCCGGTCATGGCGAAGACGAAGTCGTTCTTGATTTCAACTTCGCCCTGCGGGGTGGCGAGGCGGACGGAATGGGGCAGGATCTCGAGGATGTGGCTCTCGAAGTACATCGGGATCTCGCCGTTTTTGATGCGGTTTTCGATGTTGGGCTTGATCCAGTATTTGACGTGGCGGTGGATCTCTTTGCCGCGGTGGACCATGGTGACGCGGGCGCCGGTCCACCATAAGTCGAGGGCGGCGAGGGCGGCGGAGTTCTTGGCGCCGACGACTAAGACGTCGTGGCCGTAATAGGCGTGGGGCTCCTTGTAATAGTGAATGACTTTGGGGAGGTCCTCGCCGGGGACGTTGAGATAGTTGGGGAGATCGTAATAGCCGGTGGAGAAGATGACTTTCTTCGCGCGGTATTCGTGGACTTCGCCGTACTGGTCGCGGGCGACGGCGGTGAAGGCGTTGTCGGCGCCTTCGACGCGTTCGACGCGCTGGTACTGGCGGATGTCGAGGTTATAGTGGGCGGCGACGCGGCGGTAGTATTTGAGCGCCTCGGTGCGGTTGGGTTTTTCGTTGAGCGACGTCATGGGGATGTCGCCGATTTCGAGTAACTCCGGCGTGGTGAAGAACACCATGTTCGTCGGGTAGTTATAGAGCGAATTGACGACGCAGCCCTTCTCGACGAGCACGGCGCGGACGCCGGCGCGGGCGAGTTCGATGCCGCAGGCGAGGCCGGTGGGCCCCGCCCCGACGATTACGACATCGGTATCAAAGGAGGGCATCGACCTGCGCGTAGACGGCGTCGAGGGCCTTGCCGAGCGCCGCGGCGTCCTTGCCGCCGGCTTCGGCGAGGTCCGGGCGGCCGCCGCCCTTTCCGCCGACCGCCGAGGCGATCGTGCCGATGAGCTTGCCGGCGTGCACCTTCTGCGTGAGGTCCTTGGTGACGGCGACGATGATGGCGACGCCGTGGTCATCGGCGGTGCCGAGGGCGACGACGGCGGACTTCCACTTGTTGCGGAGGGAGTCGGCGAGGCCACGCATCTGGACGCGGTCGAGGCCGTCGACTTCGACGGCGAGGACGTGGACGCCCTTGATCTCGCGGACGTTCGTTTCGAGCGAAGAGCTCTGCGACTGGGCGACCTTGGCCTTGAGCTGCTCGAGCTGTTTTTCGAGCGTGCGCTGGTGGGCGAGGAGCTTGTCGATCTGTTCGAGGAGCTCGGATTCGGAAGCCTTGACGGTGTGGGCGACGCGGGTGAGAGTGGTCGTCGCGGCCTGGAATCGTTCGACGGCGGCGTTGCCGGTGATGGCTTCGAGGCGGCGGGCGCCGGCGCTGACCGAGCCTTCCGAAACGATCTTGCACAGGCCGATATCGCCGGTGCGGGAGACGTGGGTGCCGCCGCAGAGTTCCTTGCTGAAGCCGGGGACGGAGACGACGCGGACCTTTTCGGCGTACTTTTCGCCGAACAGCGCCATGGCGCCGGTGGAGATGGCGTCTTCGAGCTCCATGATGTCGGTGGAGACGGCGGTGTTGCGCATGATCTCCTCGTTGACGATGCGCTCGACTTCGGCGATTTCCTCGGGGGTCATGCCGGTGTAGTGGGAGAAGTCGAAGCGGAGGCGGGAGGGATCGACGACGGAGCCGGCCTGCTTGACGTGGACGCCGAGGACGGAGCGCAGGGCGGCGTGGAGCAGGAGGGTGGCGGTGTGGTTGCGGCGGGTGGCCGAGCGGAGTTCGACGGCGACGACGCCGCGGAGGAGAACGCCCTTATTGATTTCGGCTGCGGCGG
>CAYMTH010000766.1:0-2883 GCA_964393235.1 uncultured Solibacteraceae bacterium
CATCCGCCTCGCCCCCGGCGAGGACGGCCCGAAGTTTCTGCAGACGCTCCGCGACCTCATCAACGATCCGCAGGTCGAACTCGTGCGCGCCGTCGCCGACATCCGGCCAGCCGGCGCGCCGTCGCCGCTCAACAACATTGCATTCAAGGTGATCGAGGAGGCCGGGCGCCTCGTCTATCCCGGCGTGCCCACCATCCCGACCATGATGACCGGCGCCACCGACATGGCGAACATGCGCGCGAAAGGGGTGCAGTGCTACGGCATCGGCCCGGCCGTCGACGACGAGGACAATGCGAAAGGGTTCGGGCCGCACTCCGATCAGGAGCGCGTCCTCGAATCCGAACTGCACCGGTTCGTCCGCTACCACTACGAGATCACGAAGAACCTCGCGAAGTAGTTCTTATTTTTCGGCCAGCTGCGCGGTCTGGCGGGCCAGGTAGTTTTCCACCTGCGCTTCGTTCCGGATCGCTTCCAGGTAGGCGCCGCGCAGCAACTGATCCTTCCGGTTCAGCAGCGTTTCGCGGATCGTCTGCTGCACGCGCGGGTCGTTCAATTCCCGCTGGCCGGCGGGTTCGCGGCTCAGCAGCTTCAGGATGCGATACCCTTCGCCGGTCTTCAGCACGTTCGACACCTGGCCGGGCTTCATCTCGCTGATCATCTTGCGCAGATCCGCGCTGGCCTTGGAAAGGGCCGATTCCGCAACAAACCCAAGGTCGCCGCCGTTCGACGCCGAGCCCGGGTCTTCCGAGTAGTTCTGCGCGAGCATCGAGAAATCCTCGCCGTTGCGCAGCCGCTGTTCGATGTTCAGAATCTTCTTCCGCGCCTGGTCGTCGTTCTGCGCCTTGTCGTTCTTCAGATTGCGGAACTCAGCTTCCGGATTCGGGGTGACCAGGATCTGCGCCAGGTGGACGGTCGGTTCGGCCAGGTTGAAGCTCGGCCGGTTGGCGGCATAGAACTCCGCGATGTCCTTCTCGGTGATGTTGATCTTCGAGGTGATCTCTTTGTTGATCACCTTCTCGATCGAAAGCTTTTTCCGGATGTCGGACTTCAGGTCGTCCGCCGTCATCTTTTTGGCCGCCAGCTGCTTCTGGAACTCTTCCTGCGTGTACGGCGATTTCAACTTGTTAAATTCCGCTTCGACGTCGGCTTCCGGCGCCAGCAGCGACTGTTTCTCGGCCCGCTGCATCATGATCTCCTGATCGATCATGGCGCGCAGCGTCTCCAGCTTGTTGATCAGTACGCCGTCGTCGGCGGCCGCCGGCGACCCGGCCTGCGGAAACTGAATCGCGTACTGTTTATCGAGGTCCGCGTGCGTAATGAAGCGGCCGTTGACGGATGCCGCGACATTGGACGGTGGGGTCTTCTTGCAACCGGCAAGCGTCGCGGCCAACGCGAACGTAACGAGGATAAGGCGGCGGGAGTGAAACATGGAAGTGGACAATCGCCCATTGTAGCGCGTGTGCGCAACGGATACAGTATCGGCCGCGTACGGTATAGTGAGGATAGGCAGCATGAAGAAAAAACCCTCGGCCAAAGACCAGAAGATCATTGCCGACGAGATCCGTGAAAGCGCGCACCGCTCGCTCGCCATGGAATCCCGCAAGCGCAAGGAAAAGTGCGAAGTGTGCTCGGCCGAGGTGGCTCCCAATTCCACGGAACCGCTCTGCTGGGTCTGCCGCCGGCTGAAGATCAGCGCGTGGCGCGATTCCGACCTGCAGGCTTCCGCGCCGGAATAACGCGTCTAACCGCGCACCCGCTCATAAACCCAAGCCGCCGCCGCGACGTCTTCCAGGCCCAGACCGACGGACTTGAAGACCGTGATCTCATGGTCGTCCCGTCGGACACGTCCCGCGCGCAGTTCCTCGACGCGGGCCCACCCGGCGTCGTCGAGTCCCAGCAGCAGGTCGCCCGCCTCGATCCGCGCCTGTTCGATCGAATCGGCGACAATCGCCGACGCGCGGGCCAGCAACTCGCCCGGCAGCTCCCGTCGGTTGGCCGCGTTCGACCCCGCCGCGCAGACGTGCGTCCCCGGCCGGACACTTTCGGCCGCGAACAGCGGCTCCTTGGCAAACGTCGCCGTCACGACGATTGAAGCCTGCGCCACCGCCTCATCGGCGGTCGCGGCGACCTCCGCGCCGTTCTCCGCCGCGAAGGCTTCCGCATTGGCCTGGGTTCGGCTCCACACCAGTACCCGGCCCACCGGCCTTACGGCGCGCACCGCGTCCAACTGCCCTTGCGCCTGAAATCCGCTCCCGAGCACCGACACCGTGGCCTCGCCCTGCCGCGCCAACCGGCGCGTCGCGAGCCCGGAGGCCGCACCGGTGCGGATCTGCCCCAGCCAGTTGGCGTCGAACAGCGCCAGCGGCCGCGCCGTGGCCGCGTCGTAGAGCAAAAAGTGGAACCACGCCCCATGTTTGGCGTGGGTCGAGTACACCTTCGTGCCGAAATACTTTTCGTTGTAGCCCGCCAGCGCGTGGAGCACCGCCCCCGTCGGCAGCACCATCCGCCGGCGCGGCTGGTTGAACGCCTTCCCGTCGACCCACGCACCGAACGCCTCTTCCATCAGGTCGATCGCCTTCGCCATCGGGAGATGACGCCGGACGGTCTCTTCATCAATGTGAATCATGGTTTCCTCTTCCGCAGTACCCACGTCCCGCCTCGCTGATGATAAGGCGACGGCGACGCCATCCGCACGCGGCCGTGCAATTCGCCGTTCTCCAGCCAGGCCGCATGGGTCTCGTTGACCAGGAAAAGCGGCGTCACCGAGAACCCCAGCCGGTCCCCGACCACCTCGCAGCGCTCCAGCGGCAGGCGCGTCGCTGTAACGGGTTCAGCCGCCGCGATCGTCCACCATCCCGAACAGGCTCCGCCGCCGGCCTCCAG
>CAYMTH010000767.1:0-2881 GCA_964393235.1 uncultured Solibacteraceae bacterium
AACAGCACCGGCGCCGGCCGTCCGCCGATCGTCACCTCCGGCGCCGTCCGGCAGTTGGAAAGCGTGGTTGTGCTCGCCGGCTCGCCCGAGCCCGGCCGGTTGTCCACCGGCCCCAGCCCGTTGGCGTACAGCTGCACCACCGTCCCGCGCCGCACCGCGTTGCCCGACGTCACCAGCCCGAAGTTCTGGTCCAGCGCCGCCGTCAGCAATCGCCCGCTTCCCGGATCGGTGTACTCGAACAACGCCGGCGCGTGGTCGTTGAGCGGCACCCGCACCGTCGCCGACGAGTAGTCGCCGATGCTGACCTTCAGGTCCGCCGACGCCTCCCCGGCCAACTCCCACGGCACCTGTACGTTGATCTGCCCCGGGCTCACGAAGTGGATCCGCCCCGGGTAGCTCAGCCGGCGGCCCGGCACGTCGAACCCGACGCTGACGTTCGAGAGCGAGAGCGGCAGATACGTGGTCGAGTAGATCCGCGTCACGTCGGCCAGCGCCGCCCCGAAAATCGAGATGTACGAACCCGGCGCCAGCCCCTGGCCCACCTGCCCGCTTGCCGCGTTCACCACGCCGCCGGATTGCACCGTCGGCCGCTGAATCGTCCGGCCGATCCACTCGGTCTTCAGCCCGCCCACCTCGGCCGAAAACACCTGCTCGCCCAGCGTCGGCCCGGCGAACACCAGCGCGTCGGCGATGCCGAGCGAGTCGGTCCGCTCGAGAGCATAGTCGATCCGCCCGCCGCCCACTTCGGCGCGGAACCGCACCGGAACGCCGGACACCGGCGCACCCTGCTTGTCGACGACTTTCAGATTCAGCCGGCTTACCTGCCCGTTCACGATCGCCGTGAAGCCCTGCGTCGTCAGCGGGAACAGGTTGAACGGCGTGTTGTCGCCGACGATGTAGCTGTAGGGAACCCGCAGCGCAGCGGCCCCTCCCTCGACGACCACGTCGCCCTCATACCAGTTCGCCGACGGCAGCGACGAGCCCTCGATCCGCAGCGTCACCGTAGCCACCTGCCCGCCCCCAACGGCCGCCGAGGTCGGCGTCACAGTAACGTTCACCCCGTTCGCCCGGACGAACTGCTGAATCGAGAACCGCAGGTTCACCGCCGAATTCGAAGTGTTCACCACCCGGATCTGCTGCGTCAGCGGTAGCGCCCGCACCACCCCGAACGAGACCGTCGAAGGCTCCGCCACCACGTTCGCCCGGATCGCCTTTTCGGCGTCGAGTTGCCCCGCGCCCATCCCCGACTGCGGCGCGTCGATCGCCTTCCCGTCGTAGTCGAAGTCGGTGATCTTAGGATCGGCCGTATTCACCAGCGCCGACTTCACCTGCGCCGGCGTGAACCGCGGGTTGCGCTGCTTCACCAGCGCGGCCGCCCCGGCCACGATCGGCGCCGCGAAACTGGTACCCTGCGCCCGCGTGTACCCCGTCGGGTCGTACATGTCCCCGTTCGGGTCGTACTTCTGTGTCGCCAGCAGCAGGTCCGTGCCGACGGCGATGATCTCCGGCTTGATCGCGTTCAGCCCGATCGACGGCCCCTGCGACGAAAAATAGGCGACCTCGCCCGAATCCGCCGGCACCGCCACCTGCGCCGGGTCGAGCGTCACCCGCGTGTTCGGGTTCCCCGCGACGTACTGCTTCAGCGCCGTGCCCGGCGTGTTGCCGATCAGCACCAGCGGGATCCCCGTCCCCTGCAAGGTATAGAGGGCGCCCGAGTTAATCGAGTTCCCCTCAGCCTGGTAGAGAATCACCCCCACCGCCCCGGCCTTCTGGGCGTTGTTCACCTTCACCGAAAACGTACAATCCCCCCGGACGATCAGGGCGATCGCACCAGTCATCGTCCCATTCCCGAGCGGGTTGCACGCCTTTCCGTCGGCCTCCGTCGCCGCAACGTCCCGGACCGGCGCGGTGAGTACCGTTTCGGGACGCGGCCCGTTCCCGAAATAGGCGTTGATCCGCGCCAGATTCGCCGGCGCGCCCGGCACCCGCACCGACTGGTACAGGATCTGCCCGTTCACCGACGCCCCGACCGTGATCGCATTCGGCGCCGTCCCGGGCGAGGTAATCGTGTTCAGGCTCGGGATTTCCAGGCCGACGTCGCCCTCGTTGCCGGCGGCTACGACAACCGTAAGACCCCGGCGGATCGCGTTCTCGACGGCCTCGACCTGCAGGTCGCAGGCGGCGCTACCCGTTTTGTCACAGGTATTTCCGCGGTCGTTCGGCCCCCAGACGGCCGCGCCGCCGATCGAGAGCGAGGCGATGTCCATGCCGTCGAGCAGCGCCGCCTCGAGCGCCGCGATGATCACGTCGTCGAACGTGATATCGTTCACCCCGGGCGAGCCAAATACTTTGTAATTACCGAGATACGCCTTCGGGGCGACGCCGGACATGCGCCCGAGCGGGCTGTCGACCGGGGCGCCGGCCGCCGCCATCGCGGCCGCCGTGCCGTGCCCGACGCGGTCGCGCGGGCTGATGTCGTCGGGGCGGGTGTCGTCGGGGTAGGCGTAGACCAGGCGCTCGACGAAACTGCGGGCGGCGATCACTTTGGTGCTGGTAAAGTCGCAATCCGCCCCCGAACATTTCGGGTATCCGGCCGGCATCGCGAGCGAAGAGTCGCGAAAAGCGGGGTGAAAATGATCAATTCCGCTATCTAAAATCGCGATTTTGACCCCGTTTCCAGCGTTATTTTGACCCCCTAAAGCGTTCCAGGCGGCCACCGCGCGCACGATTTCGTTGGCTTTCACCATGTTCATGCGGATCGGCTTCATCTCGCGGACATAGCGCACGCCGGGCAGCGCGGCCAGCGCGTCGACGTCCTCGGGGCGGGCGGCGACGAAGACGGCGTTGACCAGCGTGTAGGCGCTGCCGAGTTCGCGTAACC
>CAYMTH010000768.1:0-2875 GCA_964393235.1 uncultured Solibacteraceae bacterium
ACGTAGCTCAACACGCCCGTCTTGCCTTCCATCGCCAGCCGCTCCCGCATCGCCGAACCGATCAGGTTGATCCCCTCCATCACCGGCGCCGGAATCGCCGGATTCAGCGGCTCGGCATACGGCGGCACGAACATCCGCGCCGGAAACGCCGGCGCCTGGTGCTGGTTGTACATGATCTGCGGAAACCACTCCTGGAACAGCAGCCGCCCGGTGTGCCGCGTCTCTTCGAGGTTGAACATGAACCAGTCGCGGTTGTTGTCGTGCCCGGAATACTTCTGGTAGAGCTCCGGCAGCGAGGCTTCCTGATAAGGCGTCCCCACGTTCTTCCGGAACCAGTGCGCGATCATGTCCTGCCCGTCCGGATTCACCACCGGCACATGCACCAGAATCACCTTCTCCCGGATCCGCTTCACCTCATCGCTCTCATCGGCCACGATCTTGTACGCCAGTTCCGGCGACCCCTGCGGGCACGCCGCCTCCGACGAGTGAATCCCCGCGTCGATCCAGACGAAAACCTTCCCCTCCCGCGCAATCCGCGCCGCCTCGTCCTTCCCCGCCAGTCCCAGCGCCATCCGCCGGTTCATCTCCTTGTACTTGTCCAGCTGCCGGATGTTCTCCTCCGACGACAGGATCGCCACGTACATCGGCTTGCCCATCGACGTCTTGCCGTACTCGATGAGCTTGATGCGCCCCGAAGCCTTCTCCAGCTTCTGGTAATAGCTGATGATTTCGCCGTAATCGGCCAATTTGTAGTCCGTGCCCGGGCGATAGCCCAGGTGCTCGGAGGGAGTCGGAACGGCAGCCGCAAACGTGGAGACCGCGAACACAATCGCAAGAAGTTGGTGCCGGAAGGACATGAGAGAATCTTACTATGACCCCTGTTCGACAGAGGCCCTTCCGCGTCGGGCTGATCCAGACCGCCTGCTCGCCGGACCCCGCCGAAAACCTCGAAAAAGCCGCCGCCAAGGTGCGCGAAGCCGCCCGGGCCGGCGCCCAGATCATCTGCCTCCAGGAGCTCTTCCGCTCCCAATACTTCTGCCGCAAGGAAGACGCCGACCTGTTCGACCTCGCCGAGCCCATCCCCGGCGAATCCACCGCCGTCATGGCCAAGCTCGCCAAGGAGCACAACGTCGTCATCGTCGCCTCGCTCTTTGAGAAACGCGCCGAGGGGCTCTACCACAACACCGCCGCCATCCTCGACGCCGACGGCGAAATGCTCGGCATCTACCGCAAGATGCACATCCCCGACCAGTGGTACCCCGAAGGCGCCCGCCTCACCGCCCTCCAAGGCGCCAACATCCTCTTCTACCCCACCGCCATCGGCTGGCACCCCGCCGAAAAAGCCGAGTACGGCGACCGCCAGCTCGACGCCTGGCGCACCATCCAGCGCTCCCACGCCATCGCCAACGGCATCTACGTCGCCGCCGTCAACCGCGTCGGCTTCGAACAGGGCCCCGACGACTCCGGCCTCGAGTTCTGGGGCAACTCCTTCCTCGCCGACCCGCAAGGCCAGGTCCTCGCCCAGGCCTCCGCCGACAAGGAAGAGATCCTCGTCCACGAGTGCGACCCGAAGGAAATGGACACCGTCCGCCGCAACTGGCCCTTCTTCCGCGACCGCCGCATCGACTTCTACGGAGACATCACCAAGCGATGGATGGACAAGTAACCCCCGCCTGGCGGATGCCCGCCGAATGGGAACCGCACGAAGGCACCTGGCTCGGCTGGCCCCACGAAAAATCGGACTGGCCCGGCAAGTTCGCCCCCATCCCGTACGTCTACGGCAAGATCATCGCCCGCCTCTCCCGGCATGAGCGCGTCCACATCCTCGTCAGCACCCCCGAAGAGGGCAAGCTCGCCGAACGCCTCTCCCGCCGCGAGGGCGCCGTCATGGCCAACGTCGATTGCCACCTCTGCCCCACCGACCGCAGCTGGGTCCGCGACACCGCGCCCATCTTCACCGTCAACGGCGCCGGCGGCCTCTGCGCCACCGACTGGCACTTCAACGGCTGGGCCAAGTACTCCAACTGGCAGCTCGACGACAAGGTGCCCGCCTTCATCGCCACGCTGCTGAAGTGCAAGCGCGTCGTCCCCAGGGCCGGCGGCAAGCGCTTCGTGCTCGAAGGCGGGTCGATCGACGTCAACGGCCAGGGCACCCTCCTCACCACCGAGGAGTGCCTGCTCAGCCCCATCCAGGCCCGCAACCCGCACCTCGACCGCGCCGAGATCGAAGCCGTTCTCAAAGAGCACCTCGGCCTCACGAAGGTCGTCTGGCTCCTCAACGGCATCGAAGGCGACGACACCCACGGCCACGTCGACGACCTCGCCCGCTTCACCAGCCCCGACACCGTCGTCATCGCCACCGCCAACGCCAAGAAGGACCCCAACGTCGCCGTCCTCAAGGCCGAAGGCAACCTGAACATCGTCCCACTGCCCATGCCCAACCCCGTCCACTACGACGGCCAGTTGCTCCCGGCCAGCTACGCCAACTTCTATATCGCCAACCACCAGGTCCTGGTCCCGACCTTCAACGACCCCAACGACCGCGTGGCCCTCAACACGCTGGCGAAGCTCTTCCCCAACCACGAAGTCGCCGGCATCGACTGCTCCGACCTCGTCCTCGGCCTCGGCACCCTGCACTGCATGACCCAGCAGCAGCCGGCCGTTTCAAAGTGAAACCGGCGTCCCGGAACGGGACGCCGCCCTCACGTGTTTTCAATCACTTAGCTTTGGCCCGCGGCGTGCATTCCTGAAGGGCGATACCCGGCGCACCGCGGCCCGGACAGTGCCCCCTCCGAAGCACCGCCACCGTTCCGCTCCGCCGGTCTCCCTACAATTTCGGTGAATCGAGCAGTGCCGGGTCGCCGGGATCGAACCG
>CAYMTH010000769.1:0-2871 GCA_964393235.1 uncultured Solibacteraceae bacterium
GCCCAGGAAGCCGTCGTCACCCTCTCCCAACTCCGCCACACCCTCTCCGAAAAATTCGGCAAGGACCTCCAGCCCGTCTGGCCCATCGCCATCGTCCACCGCAAAAACAACGCCGAAATCGGCGACCTCCGCCTCGGCCGCGACTCCTATCTCCTCCCCCTCCCCCCCGGCCCCGTCCCCCCGCAAATCCTCGAACAGCTCACCCTCCTCCTCCTCAAAGAAAACACCGCCACCATGGACCCCGCCATCGAACGCGGCGTCGCCCGCCTCTTCTCCACCCTCCAGGTCGACGGCCCCCGCGTCACCCTCGGCGCGCCCCCCGCCGACAAGGATCTCGCCTGGGCCCGCATGCACCTCCTCCTCACCGACCCCCGCTGGTCCGGCTCCCCCTCCAAAGTCCTCCTCTCCAATTTCGCCAAAGGCATCGACGGCGACGCCGCCTGGCGGAACACCACCGGCATGCTCCAGCGCGACTTCGACAAGGAAGCCCAGGCCCACCTCGCCAAAGGCGCCGCCGCCACCGTCCCCCTCACCGGCCGCCCCATGGACCCCCGCCGCATCCGCGGCGACGAGCTTGAACCCGCCGAAGCCCCAACCCTCCTCGCCGACCTCGCCGGCAAAGCCGCCCCCACCGGCGCCCAGGCCCTCCTCAAACAAAACACCAAAGAGTCCCTCGAACAGGCCTGGAAACTCAACCCCCGCTGGAGCCTCCCCCACGAACGCCTCGCCGCCCTCGAAACCAAACAGTCCGACAAAGCCCAGCGCTTCCGCAAAGCCGCCGAGCTCAGCCCCCGCGAAGTCCGCCTCTGGCGCGCCGCCGCCGAAGCCTTCGAAGCCGCCGAACTCCCCGCCGAAGCCGCCAAAATGTGGTTCGCCGCCGAACGCGCCGCCGCCACCCCCGCCGAACGCGCCCAGCTCCGCCAGGTCCGCCTAGCCTCAGACCAGAAGCGCGTCGAAGCCGAAGAAGCCGAACGCCGCCGCATCCAGGAAGCCGAAGCCCGCGAGCTCCAGCGCCTCAAGGACGAAGCCATCACTCGCATCCGCGAAGCCGAAGCCAAAGCCAACGCCGGCGCCAAACCGTCCACCGCCAAGCCCGTCGAATGGTGGGACGGCCCCCGCCCCGATGCCACCCTCACCGGCAAACTCCTCCGCGTCGACTGCAAGCCCAACGGCGCCATGACCCTCCTCATCGGCGCCGACCTCAAAACCGCCAAAGCCCTCTCCGTCAAGGACCCCGGCAAAATCGTCGTCACCGGCAACGGCGCCGTCGACCTCGCCTGCGGCCCCCAGCGCTCCCCCCGCACCGTCACCGCCGAATACCAGAAAGCGTCCAACGAAGTCTCCACCCTCACCTTCTCAGGAGCCCAATGAAGCTCGCCCCCCGCTGGATCGCCATCGGCATCTTCATCCTCTCGTCTTCCCTCAACTACCTCGACCGCCAGCTCCTCGCCGCCCTCGCCCCCCTCGTCCGCGCCGAGTTCGCCTGGAACAACGAAGACTACGGCCGCGTCGTCTCCTACTTCTCCCTCGTCTACGCCGTCGCCGCCCCCCTCATGGGCCTCATCATCGACAAGATCGGCCTCAACGCCGGCGTCTCCCTCGCCGTCGGCGTCTGGTCCGCCGCCACCGTCTGGACCGGCGCCGCCCGCGACCTCGCCGGCCTCATCGCCTCCCGCTTCCTCCTCGGCGCCGCCCAGGGCGGCGGCATCCCCGCCGCCGGCAAAGCCATGTCGACTTACCTCGAGCCCCGCGAACGCGCCCTCGGCAACGCCCTCAGCCAGACCGGCCTGTCGATCGGCATGATCGCCGCCCCCCTCCTCGCCGGCTTCATGGAACCCCGCTACGGCTGGCGCAGCGCCTTCCTCGTCGGTGGCGCCCTCGGCCTCCTCTGGCTCCCCCTCTGGTTCTGGATCGCCCGCAAAGTCCCCGGCCAGCCCGCCGACCCCGCCCGCCGCAAATTCGCCGTCGCCGAAATGCTCCGGTCCAAATCCTACTGGGGCCTCGTCGTCGCCACCATGGGCGTCATGACCACATACTCCCTCTGGTCCAACTGGACCACCCCCTACCTCGTCACCGCCTGGGGCCTGCAAGCCGCCGAGGTCAACCGCACCCTCGCCTGGATCCCCCCGCTCATCGGCGCCCTCGGCGGCCTCTTCGGCGGCGCCGTCTCCCTCAAACTCCCCGGCAGCGTCACCGCCGCCCGCCGCAAAGCCATCCTCATCGGCGCCGTCGTCGTCGCCATCTCCACCGCCCTCGTCCCCGTCTCTTCGAGCCCCCTCCTCGCCGCCCTCTGCATCGCCGTCAGCTACTCCGCCACCACCATGATGAGCGTCAACCTCTACGCGCTCCCCATCGACCTCTTCGGCGCCGAACGCGCCGCCTTCGGCGCCGCCTCCCTCACCGGCGCCTACGGCCTCATGCAGACCCTCATCTCCCCCGCCATCGGCCACACCGTCGACCGCCACGGCTTCTCCCCCGTCTGCTTCGCCGTCGCCCTCCTCCCCCTCGCCGGCGTCGGCCTCGTCTATCTCACCCGGGAGCGCGGATGAAGGCTCTCCTCTGGCGCCTCCTCGGCAAGCAGCAACAAGCCGTCGTCCTCCACTTCGCCACCGGCGCCCCCGACCGCGTCCGCGCCATGTACGCCGAAATCCGCGCCCTCGAGCCCGACCGCGAACACCTCGTCGCCTGCTGGCGCGAACCCATCGAAGGCCTCCCCTGCCTGGTCATCGAAAGTCTCGCCGATCTCCGCCGCCAGCTCGGCCCCCGCCGCATCGGCCTCGCCCCCTTCCTGCTCAACAAGGACCACCCCCCCCCCCCCCTCCCCCCCCCCCCCCCCCCCCCCCCCCCCCCCGCCCTCCACGCCCCCCGCCC
>CAYMTH010000770.1:0-481 GCA_964393235.1 uncultured Solibacteraceae bacterium
CGCGCGATGACCACGGGCAGTTCGACTAAACCGCGCGCTGAGGCTTCACTGAGCACACCGAGTGTTCCCGTCACGCGGATCCCCAGCCCGATTGCGACTCGGCGGGCCGCCTTCTCATCCACCAGCAAAATGTCCGCATCCAGAACCTGCGCCAATGAGATGGCCGCCTGCTCACCCGCATGAAGCTTCGAGACCGCCTCGGACACAATGCCCGGTGTCTCGCGGAGTTCGATCCAGGGCGGCAGCGCTGCCGCCCACGTCCGCACCGGCTGCGGGGCGTCGTCGTGGAGCAGTTCGTCTCTGACCACGGGCGGCAACGCAACGCGACCGAACAACGACGGAAGCAGTGCTATTTCGCCAATCAAAATCAGATAGCAGAGCGGTGAGGTGTCACTGACGGCGATCATTGCCGGGTTGCGTCGCGAATCGCCGCGATGTCCCGCTCCAGATCGGCCATCGTATAGTCGAGCCAGGCTTCGGC
>CAYMTH010000770.1:491-2871 GCA_964393235.1 uncultured Solibacteraceae bacterium
GACGGAGAAACTTCTCGGTCTCCCAGCGGGACGGGAGGCCGAGCATCGATTGCACCTGCGCCGCCGTGATCGCCCCGGTGCGATAGCCTTCGATGGCGACGGCCTCAAGCACGGCGCGCGATAGATCGGCAGAGCGGGCGGCCAGCGCCTGGCCGATATCATCGGGGATTTGAATGGCAACGTCCATGGGCGCGCTCCTGTCTACAGTATGGCAGCAGAAACGTCGCTACACCGCCGGGTAGACCTTGCGGATGGCGGCGACGATGTCGTCGAGATCGCGGCGCTTGAAGCCGGGGTCCATGAGCACGCCGGCGTAGCGGTTGAGGATGTCGATCGTCCGCGGGCAGGTTTGCGGGCCGTACTGGATGGCGCGGCCGCGCGGGCTGGTGAAGCTGGGCCAGGCGGGGTGGATCGTCTTCTTCGCGATGACGTGGGGGAGCGTGGGGAGGATTACGCTGCCGCCGGGCTTGGCGGCGAGGACGTTTTCCGCCTGCATGAGCTCGAGGAATTTGTCGGCGCGCGCCTTGGTCTTGAAGTCCATGAAGACGCCCGCGCCGAGCTCGCCGGCGGGGTCGGGGAGGTCACGGAATTTGATGCCGGGGAGGTCGCGGACGCCGTCGTAGACATGTTGCGCGTTGGCGCGGACGGCGCCGACGATCTTGTCGAGCTTGCGGAGCTGGGCGAGGAGGACGCCGCCGGTGAATTCGCTCATGCGGTAGTTGGCGCCGAAGAACCAGTCGAGGTTCGCCTTTTCGGTCCACTGCTGGTGCGGGGCGCGGTAGCCGCCGAGGTCGTGGAAGCGGGAGGCGCGTTCGAACAAGAGAGGATCGTTGGTGACGACGGCGCCGCCTTCGCCGGCGGTGATGGTCTTGTTGAGTTGGAGACTGTAAATGCCGATGTCGGCGTGGGAGCCAAGGGGGCGTCCTTTGAAACTGGCGCCGACGCTCTGGGCGCAGTCTTCGAGGACGCGGATCTTGTGTTTGCGGGCGATGGCGAGCACTTTGTCGAGATGGCAGGGGTTGCCCTGGAGGTGCACGGCCATGATGAGTTTGGTCTGGGGCGTGATGAGGCGTTCGAGGGCGGCGGGATCGATGTTGAAGGTGTGGTCGATTTCGGCGCAGACGGGGAGGGCGCCGGCGAGGACGACGGCGTTGAAGCAGGAGTGCCAGGTCCAGGCGGGGAGGATGACTTCATCGCCGGGGCCGATCTCGAGGGCGGCGACGGCGCACTGGAGCGCGGCGGTGCCGGAGGTGACGGCGAGGGCATACTTCGTGCCCATGCGGGCGGCGAACTCCTTTTCGAAGGTCGCGACCTTGGTGGGCGGGTTGGTGCCGTACCAGCGGAAGGGGGCCTGTTTTTCAAGGACGTCGATGAGTTCGGCCTTCTCCTTGTCGTCGTAGAACTGCGAGCCCCAGAAGCCGGCGCGGAGCGGCTTTTCGCGGACGGGGCCGATGGCGGCGGGCGCGGCGGAGGCGGAGAGGGCGGCGGTGGCGGCGACGAATTTTCGGCGTTCCATGGCGGTATGGTATGCGAACGCGGGGGACGAGGGGAAGGGGGCGGTACAATCGGCTCGATGCCTTCGCGACCGTGGATGCGCTGGGCCGGCCCGGCGGGATTGGTGCTGCTGGTCGTCTGCTTTTTCTGGAAGCTGGCGATGACGGGGGAGTTCGTGTGGTTCGACCACCCGGACATGGTCTACATGGAGATTCCGCGGCTGCAGTTTCAGGCGCGGGAGATGCACAACGGGCGGTTCCCGTTGTGGGATCCGTCGATCTGGGGCGGGCAGTCGCTGGTGGGGCAGACGCAGCCGGGGCCGCTGTTTCCGCTGCAGATTCTGGCGCTGTTGCTGCCGCTCAAGGACGGGTATTTGCGGGCGGAGGTATTGAACGGGTACTGGGTGTTCTTGCACGTGCTGGCGGCGCTGGGGTGTTACGCGCTGTGCCGGGAGTGGGGGCGGAGCCGGACGGCGTCGGTGCTGGCGGGCATCGGGTTCGGCTGCGGCGGGTTTCTGGGGAGGGTGGCGTGGGGGGGGGTGGCGGCGGGGGGGGTTGGGGGGGGGGGGGTTTCTGGGAACGGGGGGGGGGGTGGCCGTGCTGGGGGGGGCGATTTTCACGCCGGTGATTCTGCTGTTTCTGACGCGGGTGTGGGAGGGGCGGCGGCCGTGGGCGAACGGGGCGGGGGCGGCCGTGACGCTGGGGATGACGTGGTTGAGCGGGCATCACGAGGTGCCGCTGTTGGTGTCGCTGGCGGTGGGTTTTGTGTGGGCCGGGATGGGGTGGCAGCGGCGGCGGCTGGCGGGGGTGGCGGTGGCGTCGATGCTGGTGGCGGGACTGGTGGCGGCGGGGCAGGTGGGGGCGACGATCGAGGTCGGGCGGCGGTC
>CAYMTH010000771.1:0-2868 GCA_964393235.1 uncultured Solibacteraceae bacterium
TTTACCGAGTGATGGCATACCAGAATCCTGCGCGAAGGTCGAAGTATTGGGAGTCGGAGTAGAAGCCGCGGAGGGCCTGTACGGTGAAATGGACGTTGGGCGGGAGGGCGGCCCAGCGGGTGCGGAAACCGCCGCCGAGTTCGATGAAGTTGGCCCAGTGCTGACGCCTGGTGTCGGTGTTGGTGTTGACGCTGGCGAAGCCCTGCAGCAGGGGGCTGAACGACCAGCCGGCCTTGTTCTGATTGACGGCGATGACGTTGTTGTCGAAGCGGGAAACGTAGACGAGGTCGTTGGTGGTTTCGGCGAACCAGCCGGGTTTCGCGGCGCCGAGGGGTGTGCCGATGAGTTTGGCGAAGATGAGGCCGGCGCGGTAGTCGGGCAGGACGCGACGGTCGCGGTACCCGACGGCGGTGCCGACTTCGGCCCAGGCGGAGAGGCCGTGCTTGACGGGGGTGCGGGCGCCGACGCCGAGGATGACGGCGCTCTCGGAGAGGTATTGGGCGTTGGCGGTGAGGGCGCGGGCGGGGTTGAGACCGCCGGCGTCGGCCAGGAGTCGGGCGGTGAAGTAGGGTTTGATGGGGGTGTTGGCGAGGTTGATTTCGGTCTTGAGCTGGCTGTAGGCGAAGGCATTCTGCCAGCGGGACGAGAACATGGGGAGAGCCCAGAAGGTGGTCTTCAGAAGCGCGTGGCTGCCGGCGAGGTTGCGGTAGGCTTTGGCGGCTTCGGCGGCGATCGTGTCGTCGGGGGAGCGGCGGGCGAGGTCGAACCAGCGGACGGCTTCGTCGTCGTTCTTGAGTATGTTGTTGGCCCAGCCGAGTTTGAGCATGACGTCGAAGTCGAGCGGGTCGGATTCGTGGGCGATGGTCAGGTACTTGAGGGCGTCCTTCATGAAGCCCTTTTCGTAAGACTTTTCCGCCAGGACTTTGGCCTCGATCTTGACCTCGGCGCGGGGCGTGTCGGGACGGCGGCGGAGGGTTTTGGGCATCTTGAGGGCTGTTCGGACGCGGTCGGCGAGGTCGTCGTCCTCGCCCTTGAGGACCTTGTCGAGGAGGGGAAGGGCGCCGGCGGTGTCCTGGCGGCCGAGTTTCAGGAAGCCGAGTTGGGCGGTGGAGAGTAGGTCGGTGGGGGCGTCCCGGACGATGAGGGTGAACTCCTTTTCGGCCTCGGCTTTGTTTTGCATGGCGAGGTGGAGGTAGGCGAGTTCGCGGCGGAGATCGGTGTTGGCGGGGTCGATGGTGAGGGCGCGCTGGAACTCGTAGACGTAGGGATAGCGTTCGGGGAGGAGTTCGCGGGCCTGTTCGGCGACGCGGGGTTCGGCCCCGCGGGAGGCGGCGAGGAGGGCGGCGTGGGCGTCGGCGGCGCGGCCGAGATTGGCATAGGCGCGGCCGAGGTCGAGCAGGAGGACGCGGTAGGCGGGTTTGAGGCGCCAGGCAATTTCGAAGTGGCGGGCGGCGAGTTCGGCGTCGTCGCGGAGTTCGGCGAGCTTGGCGAGTTCTTCGTGGCCGGAGAAGTTGTCGGGGATCTCGGCGAGCGCTTTCTGCCATTTGGCGATGCCGTCGCGGAGGGGCGTGTCGATGTTCTGGAAGGCCTGTTCGGCGGTGGCGTTGCCGAGGCGGCGGAGGCGGTCGAAGACGCGGCGGGCCTGGACGGGCTGTTTGGTTTCGTAGGCGAGGAAGGCGAATTCGAGGGCGGAATGGGTGTCGGCGGGGTCGCGGCGCATGAGGTCGGCGAACTGGTCGCGGGCGGCTTCGGTGTCGCCGGTTTTGAGGAGGGTGTAGGCGAGGTCTTTGCGCGGGCCGAGCTTGTCGGGGTGGGCGGCGAGGCCTTGTTCGAAGAGGCGGATGGCGAGGTCGTACTGGCGGTCGCGGAGGGCGGCGTAGGCCTGGTCGAGCACCGGTTGCGCGGCGAGCGGAAGGGCAAGAAGGAGCAGCAGACTCTGGCGCATGGCTTTGTGAAGGTAGTGGTCGGACGGGGGCGGAGTTCTCAGGAAAATCTGATAATGGGGGCATGGGCTTTTCGGGCGTTGATTACTTCCTGCTGGATGCTTCGTTGAGCGAAGAGGAGTTGCTGGTGCGCCGGACGGCGCGGCAGTTCGTGGAGGACCGGGTGGTGCCGGTGATCCGGGACGCGTATCGCGACGGGAGGTTCCCGATGGAGTTGATTGCCGAGATGGGGGAACTCGGGTTCTTCGGAGCGAACCTGGAAGGCTACGGATGTGCGGGGATGAGCAACGTCGAGTACGGGCTCATCATGCAGGAGTTGGAGCGGGGCGATTCGGGGCTGCGGAGTTTCGTTAGCGTGCAGGGCGCGCTGGTGATGTATCCGATTCACGCGTTCGGGTCCGAGGAGCAGAAGGCGCGGTGGCTGCCGCTGTTGCAGCAGGGCAAGGCGATCGGGTGTTTCGGGTTGACGGAGCCGCAGTTCGGGTCGAATCCGTCGGGGATGTTGACGCGGGCGGTGAAGGACGGCGACGGGTGGGTGCTGAACGGGGAGAAGACGTGGATCACCAACGGGTCGCTGGCGGACGTGGCGATCGTGTGGGCGCGGACGGATGAGGGGATCCGCGGGTTTGTGATCGAGCGCGGGACGCCCGGGTTTACGGCCTCCGATATTCACGGCAAGATGTCGATGCGGGCGTCGGTGACGTCGAGCCTGTCGCTGGTGGACGTGCGGGTGCCGGATTCGGCGATGCTGCCGGGGGCGAAGGGGTTGAAGTCGGCTCTGGCGTGTTTATCACAGGCGCGGTTCGGGATCGGCTGGGGCGTGCTGGGCGCGGCGATGGAGTGTTACGAGACGGCGCGGCAGTACGTGATTGGCCGGAAGCAGTTCGATAACCGGCCGCTGGCGTCGCACCAGTTGGTGCAGGAG
>CAYMTH010000772.1:0-2868 GCA_964393235.1 uncultured Solibacteraceae bacterium
ACGCGGTGAAGGTGATGCGACGGGCGAAGCGTTTTTCGAGGCGTGACTGAAAGCTGTGATAGCTCGAGTGGCCGATGTTGTTGCGGTAAAGAGTGACTTCGGCGAACCGCGGGAATGGCCGGAGCAGTTGGGCGCGGGCGATCGCCGGCGGGCCCGGAAACGGATTGGGGACCTGGTCCAGCAGGGCGGCGCCGAGCCGGAGTTGTTCGACCGTGAGCTGGTTCAGGTTGGCGTCGGGTACGCCGAGCCGCGTGAGTTTCGAGGCGAGGTAGCCGGCTTCGAGCGACCAGGTGTCGGAAAACGTTCGCTGCAGCGACAGGTTCCATTGTTGGGCGAAGCCGGAGCCGTTGTCCCGCTGGACGGCGAAGACGCCCTGGCCGAGTCCGGCGTCGGCGGCGGGAGCGCGCGGGCGGACGGTGGGTCCGGCGGCGAGGAGGAAGGCTGGCTGAATGTTGTCGAACGTCTGCTGCGTCAGCGTCTGGATGAAGGGGAAGAGCGGCGTGGTGAACGGCGTGGTGATGCCGGCCTGTTCGATCCACGTGAGCCCGTAGCCGGCGCGGATCACCATGTTGCCGGAGGCGCGAAAGGCGAGTCCGGCGCGCGGCGCGAAGTTCGCCTTTTCGAGGTCGCGCGCGGTGCGAGGGAAGCCGTTCCGCCCGAGGTAGTCGAGTTGCTGGGTCTTGAGGTTGAAGACGGCTCCGCGATCGCCTGCGACGGTTGAGGGAAAGTTGAGCGTGTAGCGGACGCCGAGATTGACGCTGAGGCGGCGGGTCGCGCGCCAGTCGTCCTGGAGGAAGAACTCGGCAATCCTTGCTCGCGGTTCGATCGTGTCCGGCTGGACGTCGACGGCGAAGCGGGTGACGTAGCCGGTAAGGAAGGTGGCCAGGCTGTTGCCGGTAAACACATTGGTGAACTGGAAGTTGCCGGTGGGGCTCGGGGGCTGCAGGACGTTGAGGGACTGCAGGCGGACGTCGGCGCCGGCCTTGAGGGTGTGGGCGGACCGGGTCCAGGTGAAGTTGTCGATGAATTGGGTGACGGCGGTGGAAAAACGGGCGTTGCTGTTGGGAGCGGCGCCGAGCGGTTGGAAGCCGGCGATGTCGATGTTAGGCGGAACGTCGGCGAACGCGGAGCGGGGGATATCGGGGATGGGAGAGGCGGACGCTTCGCGCTCGGAGGATCGCTCGAAGGCGCGGTGCGTGTGGCCGAAGCGGAACTGGTTGACGGCGCTCGCCGAGAGCGTGACGGTGTGTTCGGCGGCCAGCGATCCGGCGCGGGTGAGGGCGTTGTTAGGTGTGGCGGGCAGGGGCGTGGCTGTCTTGGAGTCGTCGTGGAAGTAGCCGTAACGGACGAAGAGACGATGGCGATCGTGGACGTAGTGGTCGACGCGGTAGTCGAGCTGGTCGGCGCGGGTGTCGTCGGTGGCGACGCGGCGGAAGTTGTTGGCCGAACCGGCGGAGGTGGGATCGGGGTAGCGGGTGATGAGGGAACCGGCGGCTGCGTCGATGCGCGCGGCGGGAATGGTGTTGGCGGGGAAGGGCTGGCGAGACTGCGGATCGGTGATGGGGCTCGGGAATGCGCCCTGTTTCTGCGCCGGAAGCGGTACGGTGGAGACGCGGACAACGCCGGTGGAGAGGGCGGAGCGCTGCCAGTCCGTGAAGAAGAAGGTCCGGTTCTTCCGGATGGGGCCGCCGAAGACGAAGCCGTACTGATTGCGCCGGAAACGGGGCTTGGCGCCGGTGGTTGCGAAAAGATTGCGGGCGTTCAGTTTCTCGTTGCGGAAGAACTCGAAGAGGGTGCCGCGGAATTCGTTGGAGCCCGATTTTTGATTGACCATGATGACGCCGCCGTTGGAACGGCCGTACTCGGCGGAGTAGGAGTTGACCTCGACGCGGAACTCTTCGATGGAATCGACGATGGGATAGAAGGCCACCTGACCGGGCTCGGGTTGCAGCACCGAGACGCCGTCGTAGATGTACTCGCTGACGCGGGGGCGGGAGCCGTTGATGCGGGGGAGGAGATTGCCAGGTGGGAGGTTGACGCCGGGGGTGAGCGCCACGAGCGGGACGAAGTTGCGGCCGTCGAGGGGAAGGGCGACCACCTTGCGGCGGTCCGTGACGTAGGCGACGGTGCCGCGGGTGGATTGCAGCAACGGGGCGGCGGCGGACACTTCGATCTGCTGGGACGATTCTCCGACCTGCACCGTCAGATCGAGCGCGACGCGGTCTCCGACGCGGAGAATGAGACCGTCGCGGAGCAGCGGCTGGAAGCCGGTCTTGGAGACTTGGAGACGGTATGGGCCGGGCGGGAGCGCGAGGAACTGGAACTCGCCGGTCAGGGGCGACGAGGCCGAGGCCAGGTAGCCGGTGTCGGTATTGGTGAGCTCGACTGTGGCGGATGACACCGGCAGGCCGGCGGGATCGCGGAGCACGCCGAAGAGTTCGGCGCGGGTGGACTGCGCGAAGGCGGGGACGGCGAGCAGGCAGATCGCGAGTCTCGTAAGCACGACACTGTCATGTTAACACTGCAGTGTCGTGTGTAGGAGACAGTGTCGTGGCTGGTTACTTGTTCAGGTGCCGCAGGACGGCGCCGGTCAGGTCGGCGGCGGCCTGGCCGGTGTAGGGCGAAACACGCGGCTCGTAGCCGCCGAGTTTGAGTTCGGCGGGCGTGAGCAGGTAGCCGAGCCAGCCGTTGGTGTAGCCGAAGTAGAACGTGTTTTTGAACTTCGACTTGTCACGCACTTCCATGGCGATTTCGCAGAAGAGCTCGAGCGGGGCCGACCAGATGGCGATCTCCTTGTTCAGGCGGAGGAGGCGGACGGGAAGGCGGACATTCGCGCCGGTGGAGTATTCCTTCAATTCGTCAGGGAAG
>CAYMTH010000773.1:0-2849 GCA_964393235.1 uncultured Solibacteraceae bacterium
CTGCCTTTCCCTGTTTTTTCAGTTTAGGCTGGTACGGTTTTCGGGGAGCAGGTCACCGGCATCTGCCACGAATTAAGCCGCGGAGCGCTCCTTGTCGATACTTAACCGCGCGAAGCGCGGCATCGAGTAGTCCCCTTGATGGGACGACAGGGGTGATCCAGTTGACGTATTCGAGGCATCACTGCGGACAAGGCTGCACTGGTCTCTCAGGCGCCCGCGAGGGGGCCGCCGGTGGAATCGGGATTAGCGTCGACGGCGGCGGCGAGAGGGGCTGTGGGTGGGCGCCGGCGGGGGCGCGGGCTGTTTGGCGGGCGGCTGGATGTTGGCGTTCATCGACGCCAGGAACGCCTCGACGTCGGGCACGAGACCGATGGGCCGGGGGAGCGGCGGGAGCTCGCGGAATTGGACCTGGATGCCCAGCGTCCGCTCGTACTTGCGGACGTCGGAGAGTTCGTAGGGCGTGACAAAGGTCCAGGAGGCGCCGCGGGCCCCGGCGCGGCCGGTGCGGCCGATGCGGTGCACGAAGTTTTCCGGCTCCTGCGGCAGGTCGTAGTTCACGACGTGCGCGATGTCATCGACATGGATGCCGCGCGCGGCGACGTCGGTGGCGACCAGGATGCGGTAGATCCCGTCCTTAAAGCCCTGCAACGCTTCATTGCGCTGGCCCTGGGAACGGTCGCCGTGGATGGCGGCTACCTTGTGGTGCTCGCGCTCGAGGAACTTCGTCAGGCGGTCGGCCCCCTCCTTGGTGGCGACGAAGATGAGGAACGAGCCGGTTTCGGTTTTGAGCAGATACTCGAGGAGGTCGAACTTGGAGCCGCGGGGGACTTCGTAACAGAAAAGATCG
The DNA here is from genome assembly GCA_964393235.1 of uncultured Solibacteraceae bacterium. GTDB lineage: Bacteria > Acidobacteriota > Terriglobia > Bryobacterales > Bryobacteraceae. Next base: position 848 of record CAYMTH010000773.1, read on the forward strand.
ATGCGCGCGGCCGTTTCCGCGCACTGCTCGACGGCGATCCAGACCGGGTTGCGGACGTAACTGTCGACGAGGCCGGCGACGGAGGGGCCCATGGTGGCCGAGAACAGCATGGTATGGCGCTTGGCCGGAAGCTTGCTCATGATGATGCGCAGATCGGGCAGGAAGCCCATGTCGAGCATGCGGTCGGCTTCGTCGAGGACGACGGTGGCGGCGCCAGAGAGGTCGATCAAGCGGCGGTCGATATAGTCACAGAGCCGGCCCGGCGTCGCGATGACGACTTCGGCTCCGGCGTGGATGTCGCGCAACTGGTGTTTCTCGCTCATGCCGCCGACGACGACGGCGGTGCGGATGTTGAGTCCCTCGGTGAGCGGGCGGAAGGCCTCGTCGATCTGGATGGCGAGTTCGCGGGTCGGGCTGAGGATGAGGACTTTGATGGTTTTGGAGCGGGGGACGGCGGCGAGACCTTCGATCAAGGGAATGGCGAAGGCGAGGGTTTTGCCGGTGCCGGTCTGGGCGGTGGCCACGACGTCGCGGCCTTCGAGGAGCGGCGGAATGGCTTGGGCCTGGACGGGGGTCGGGGTGACGAATTGGTTCTTTTCGAGGTTGTTCCGCAGGGCGGAACAGAGGTTGAGCTCGGAGAAATGCTGCATCAGAGGTGTTGAGATCTTCCCGCGGGGAACCGGAACGATTTTGTTTACAGCATAGCAGCGTTGGGTGGAGGGGCGGGGCGTGAGGGGATGGCGGGGCGGTTTGCGCCTGAGGGTATGAGATGACGATCGAGACAGCGGGGTTGGGATACATGGGGGCGGGGCTGGCGATATTGTCCGCCGGTACCTGGCTGGGCCGGCGGCAGTGGCGGTTCCAGGCCAAGGCGCGGGTGACGACGGGAGTGGTGACGGAGGTGTTGCAGATGCGGCAGCAGAGCAGCTCGTTCGGGAAGACCATATCGGCGAAGTCTTACGCGCCGGTAGTGGAGTTCCGGGCCGATAGCGGGAAGCTGATTCCTTATCGCTGCGACACGTATACGTACCCGAATCCGTATGCGGTCGGGATGCGGCTGGAGGTCCGGTACGATCCGGCGAATCCGGAGCGGGCGCAACTGACGAACCCAGTGTTTGCCTGGGTGTGGCCGGTTGGGATTTCGGTTTTGGGGGTGGTGTTTCTGGTGCTGGGGGCCGTGTTGCAGTTTCGGGCGGGGTAGTGAGGGCGGGGGGGATTTTGAAGATACTGGGATGGTCTGTGGCGCGGCGATCGAAAACGTGTTGCGGCATGAGTGTGACCCGGTGTAGCCGGTATAGATCTGGTGCATGTTGAATAGTGACGTCCCCTGGCGTCGGAGGGTCTATGAGCGGACTGTAGAACGCTCCGGGAGAGGGGCGGAGGAACGATGAACAAGGGCGACGATCTGGCGTTGTGGGAAGAGTTCTGGGCGGAGCATCCGGAATTGGGGGAACGGGTTGGCCGGTCGGAAGGGGTGGCGGCGCATAATCCGGCGACGGCGTTTTTGTGCGGGGCGGAGGGTGTGGAGCGCGATGTGGTGGAGGCGCGAAGGTGTTTTGCGCTGGCGGTCCGGCTGGGGGCGCCGTATGCGATGCCGATTGAGGGGACGGGTGGCGGGGAGGAATCTTAGGAACGTGAGGACAATGGTGCGGCGTTTCGGGAAGCGGGTGTTGGGGATGACGATGTTGTTGTGGCTGGGAGAGGCGGTGAGCGCGGCCGATTCCCCGGTGCCGTTGTCGGTGTGTGAGTCGATTCAGAGAGGTCCAGCGATTCGTGGCCGAACTGTTCGCGTGACCGGGGTATTGGAGCGTACGCCGGGAGGGTTGTTGCTGACCGACGAATCGGGCGGACATGTGACCATCGATGGCACCGAGATCCAGTGTGTGTTGGCGGTTGACTCCGCGGACGGGAAGTCGGATGCGATCGGACGGAAATTACGGGATGTGGCGAGGGTGATCCGGGTGGGGAAGCGGCCCGGGTTGGCGCGGCTGGTGTGTACGAT
>CAYMTH010000774.1:0-2843 GCA_964393235.1 uncultured Solibacteraceae bacterium
CGCCGGCCCGTGCTGCGATTTCCGCGCAATCCCGGTCACCTTGATCACGCAGCCTTCGGGGGCGAGGGTGCCCTTCAGGATGACGATGCCGCCGGTCTTCTTGATGGGGTTGTCGAGCGCGTGAATGACATCCTGGCCGGGCGTTTCGCGGACGGCCAGAATCTCTTCGGCGAGCGTCTTGTCGGTCACCGTGATGGAGTCGCCGCTGGCGTAGCCGCCGTCGACGAGGCGCTTGACGATGACGGGGATGCCGCCGGCTTTGTCGACGTCGACGGCGAAGTACTTTCCGGCGGGCTTGATGTCGACCAGGAGCGGGGTGCGCTGGCTGATGTTGTGGATGTCGTCGATGGAGAGTTCGACTCCGGCGTCCTTGGCCATGGCGAGGAGGTGGAGGACGGCGTTGGTGGAGCCGCCGCTGGCGGCAACGGAGGCGATCGCGTTTTCGAAGGCCTGGCGGTTGCAGATGTCGCGGGGCTTGAGGTCGCGCTTGACGGCGTCGAGGATGACCTCGCCGCAGCGGCGGGCGACGTCGTTCTTGCGCGGGTCGACCTGCGGGATCGAAGCAGTGAACATGGGCGCGATGCCGATGGCTTCCATGACCGTGGCCATCGTATTGGCGGTGAACTGGCCGCCGCAGGCGCCGGCGCCGGGGCAGGCGTGGTCCTCGATGGCGAGGAGTTCCTGATCGGAGATTTTGCCGGCGGCGTTGGCGCCGACGGCTTCGAAGACGTCCTGGATGGAGAGTTCGCGGTCGCCGAGCTTGCCGGGGAGGATGGAGCCGCCGTAGAGGACCAGAGACGGGACGTTGAGGCGGAGGAGGGCCATGGCGGCGCCGGGGATGGTCTTGTCGCAGGCGACCATGGCGACGATGCCGTCGAACATGTAGCCGCGGGCGGTGAGTTCGATGGAATCGGCGATGAGGTCGCGCGAGACGAGGGAGGCCTTCATGCCCTCGGTGCCCATGGTGATGCCGTCGGAGATGGCGATGGTGTTGAACTCCATCGGAGTGCCGCCGGCGGCGCGGATGCCCTCCTTCACCTTTTCCGCGAGGGCGCGGAGGTTGTAGTTGCAAGGCATCGTCTCAATCCAGGTGTTGGCGATGCCGATGATGGGCTTACGGAGGTCCTCGTCGGTGAAGCCGATGGCTTTCAACATGGAGCGGGCTGGGGCGCGATCGCGGCCCTGGGTGATGGTGTAACTGCGCAGAGGCATACGAAACCACTATATACGGGGCGTGGGAATATAAAGGGTTATGAAGATTGCAGTGATTGGGGCCGGGAACATGGGAGCGGCGCTGGCGGGCGGGATTTTGAAGGCCTGCGTGGTGACGGCGGCGGCGGTGCGGGCGACGGTACGGTCGGAGGCGCGGGCGGCCGATCTGCGGGAGCGACTGGGGATCGACGCCACGGCGGGCGGGAACGCGGCGGCGGCGGAATGGGCCGATATCGTGATTCTGGCCGTGAAGCCGGGGACGGTGCCGAAGGTGGTGCGGGAGATCCGGGACGTGCTGCGGGAGTCGCAGATTCTGATTTCGCTGGCGGCGGCGCTGCCGATGTCGGTGATCGAAGACGCGGCGGCTTGCCGGATGCCGGTTTTCCGGGCGATGCCGAACATTCCGGTGGTGGTGGAGGAAGGCGCGATCGGGATCTGCCACAACGGTCTGGCGAGCGTGGCGCAGCGGGAACAGGTGGAGAGCATCTTCCGGGCGGTGGGGGTGACGGCGTTTGTCGAGGAAGAGCAGATGGACGCGGTGACGGCGCTGTCGGGGTCGGGGCCGGCGTACATCTACATGGTGATCGAGGCGATGATGGCGGCGGGGGTTAAGATGGGACTAAGCCGCGAGGTTTCGCTACGGTTGGCCGAGCAGACGGTGCTCGGGGCGGCCAAGCACGCGCGGGAATCGAAGCTGCATCCGGCGATTCTGCGGGACCAGGTGATCACGCCCGGCGGGACGACGATCGCGGCGATACACGAGTTGGAGCGGCACGGGCTGCGGTCGATGTTGATCTCGGCGATCGAGACGGCGACACTGCACGCAGGGAAACGGACCGAGATCCTGCTTGAGGAAATAGAACGGCAAAAACATTCATGACGACTCGACACATTCTTTCGATACACGCGCACCCGGACGATATGGAGATTCTGGCGGCGGGGACGCTTGCCTTATTGGCGGAGAAGGGGCACCGGATCACGGTGGTCACGATGACGCCGGGGGATTGCGGATCGGCCGAACACGGGCCGGAGGAGATCGCCGAGATCCGGCGGGCGGAGGCGGCGGCCGGGGCGGCGATGATCGGCGCGGAGTATCAGTGCGCGGAGTTCCGGGACCTGGCGATTTTCAACGACGACACGTCGCGGCGGCGGGTGGTGGAACTGATCCGCTCGGTGAGGCCGGACATCGTGTTGACGTCGGCTCCCACGGATTATCACTGCGACCACGAGGCGACGAGCGCGCTGGTGCGGGACGCGTGTTTCGCGGTGTCGGCGCCGAACTACAAGTCGGGCGTGGCGGCGCCGATGGATGCGATTCCGCACCTGTACTACATGGACTCGATCGAGGGTTCGGACCGGGACGGGCGGCCGGTGCATCCGGATTTCGGGGTGGACATCGAGCCGTACTTTGCCAAGAAGCGGGACATGCTGGCGGCGCACGCGAGCCAGCGGAACTGGCTGCTGAAGCAGCACGGGATGGACGATTATCTGCGGACGATGGAGGAGTGGACGCACCACCGGGGCTTGAGCTTCGGAGTGAAGTACGCGGAGGGATTCCGGCAGTACAAGCACCATCCGTATCCGACGACGCCGCTGCTGCAGGAGTTGGTGGGCGAGGCGTTGCTGCGGCG